>JANQTK010000332.1 GCA_030731695.1 Polaribacter sp. | reverse complement strand
TTTTTTCAGTTTTATGTGGCTGATGGTAAATTGTCTTGTCAATTATACCAAAGAAGTGCAGACATTTTTCTAGGAGTTCCTTTTAATATTGCTTCTTATGCACTTTTTACCATGATGATTGCACAAGTTTGTGGCTATGAATCAGGTGAATTTATCCATACTTTTGGAGACGCACATATCTACAACAATCACATTGAGCAATTAGAATTGCAATTATCAAGAGACATTAGACCCTTGCCAACGATGAAAATCAATCCAACAATAAAAAATATTGAAGATTTTACCTTCGAAGATTTTGAATTGATTAACTACAATCCTCATCCTCACATCAAAGGAATCGTTGCTATTTAAAATAACTGAAAACAAAAAGAGCTTTCAATATTATTGAAAGCTCTTTGTAATTTTTACAAACTCAATACACTGTTTTCTGCTCCAGCAAAATCACTCCAAGCATACCCATCAGCTTCTTCATCATTTACATAGTTTCCATCAACTAAGTATCTAAATTCATATGAAGTTCCTGATTCTAAATCGATTGTACCTTTAAATGTACCATTTTTCAGCTTACTCAATGGAGTTGCACTTTCATCCCAATCATTAAAACTTCCTACGACTGCAACATTTTCAGCGTCTTCAGGTTGTATAGAAAAAGTTACTTTACAAACTGGTTTACTTTTTAAAAATTGTTTTTTAATTGCCATAATTTTATATTTAAATTATGGAGTAAAAGTAGATAACAACTTTTTGATGTCAAACTTTAAAGCATTCTAAATGTTTCGATTTGCGAGTTCAATAAAATCTTTGCTAAAAAACACGAATATTCAAAAAAAATCAAACTTTAAATTATAGGATTTTTAAATTTTTGAAGATTATTTTTCTCTTGATTTTCAGTACTTTTGCTCCTAAATCGGTTTCGTAAGGGTGTATTTTTTTATCAAAAATGAAGAAAAATGTCAAATATGTTCACTTTTACATTATTTTTGAAATATGAATAGAGTTTTTTTTGTTTTTTTTTTAGTATTCACCAATTGTATATTTTCACAAGAAAACATACAATCTTACACTTTGGCAGAAATTGATGAGTTTCCTGTTTTTCACCAGTACGAAATTTTAAAGAGTCAAAAAAATAACGTTCCATTATTTCAAGCAAAATTACAACAGTTTTTCATCACCAATATCGATTCAAAATCGCTGATTCATTTTAATGAGCATCCTTCTTATGCATTGCATTTAAAAACTACTCGTGATGGAAGTCTAAATATTAAAAATTTATCAGAATTTACCAATATTCAAAAAGAAGCTTTAGAAAAAGTACTTGAAAAGTTGAGCATCAAAAAAGGAGCTCAAAAAAATGGAAAAGATGTTTCTGTTGAATTTTCAATACAATTACAAATAAAGTTTACAGAGATTAAAACCATCAAATAACTCATGATAACACTCATTGCAGCTATTGCTAAAAATAATGCCTTAGGCAAAAATAACGATTTGATTTGGCATTTACCTGCTGATTTAAAACGTTTTAGACAGCTTACAACAGGTCATCATATTATCATGGGAAGAAAAACCTACGAATCTATTGGAAAACCTTTACCAAATAGAACTACCATTATTGTGAGTAGAAATTCAGCCTATTATCAAGAAGGTTGCTTGTTGGCTTCTAGTTTAGAGAATGCAATTCAAATGGCTAAAAATGAAGATATTATATGTATTGTTGGTGGTGAACAAATTTACAGGCAAGCTTTGGAAAATGATTTAGTGGACATGTTAGACATCACTTTGGTACATCACGAATTTGAAGCTGATGCTTTTTTTCCTGAAATTGATTTATCAATTTGGGAAGAGTTTTCAAGAGAAGATTTTAAGGCTGATGAAAAAAATAAGTTTGATTATAGTTTCATCAAATATCAGAAAAGAGCTAGTTAATGCGGATATTGTTAAATCCTCCACCCAAATTCATTCGATATTTTTGTTGGGCAAATAAAAAATAATTGAATAATTTATAATTTACTTCATAACCATAATCGATATTTGGTTGATAATCAATCATATTTTCGTAAATATTAGGATTGTATTGCAAAGGGTTTTGCGCTCTTATATTCCAAGTGGTTACCCAAGCAATATTGCGAGCTTCCATATAATTTTGAGTGTAATAACCAACAGGTTGTGCAATCGCATTTAAAAAATAGTTAAATCCAGGATCTATAATGATAATTTCATATTCCAAACTATCATTGGCAATCACTACAGG
>JANQTK010000331.1:18101-33294 GCA_030731695.1 Polaribacter sp. | reverse complement strand
GCTGGACTTTAATTGTTTAAAAAGTATTTGTTACTTATTGATTTCCTAAGATAATTGGCATTCCATCTTTTCCAGATCCAATCACAATTACTTTGCTATTTGGAGAATTGGCTAATTTTAAAGTTGCTTCAATTCCTTTTTCTTGTAAAATTTTATCCGTAAGTGAAGCACTTAAAATTTTATTAGCACTAGCTTTACCTTCTGCATCAATTTGTTGTCTTTCTGCTTCTTTTTTCGCTTTTGCCAATCTAAACTCATATTCTAAAGATTCTTGCTCTTGTTTTAATTTGGTTTCAATCGCATTTTTAATGGTAGTTGGCAATTTTACATCTTTTACCAATACTCTTTTTACAGTTAAATATTGGTCTTTTAAAATGATTTTTACTTCATCTAAAATTTCTTGCTCAATTACATCTCTTTTGCTTGAGTATAACTGCTCAGGCGTATAACGCCCTACAACGCTTCTTGCTGCAGCATTTACAGCTGGATCAAGCACTTCGCGTTCATAATCTTCTCCTTTAGTTTTAATCAACAATCCTAAATTTTTATATTCTGGTTCATACCAAACAGTTCCATTCACAGTTACTTGCAATCCATTTACAGAAAGAACATTCATTTCATCTGAAACTGATTGTTGGCGCACTTTTCTTACAATCATTCTATTCCAAGGAGCTACAATATGAAAACCTTCTCCATAAGTTCTCTCGGTATTGATACCACCTAAAAATTGTTCAAAAATTACACCACCCTCACCAGGACCAATGGTAACTGTTGATTTTGAAAACACTATGATTGCAATTACTGCAACCACAATAATAAGAATTCCGCCTTTTGGAAAATTAAATTCTAATTGTTTATTTGCCATTTTTTATATTTTTATTTTTTCAAATTTACAACTTATAAAGGGGAATTACAATCTATGTTTTCAGATAAAGAAGATTGATAAGAATGTTGGTGTAATGATGATGTTTTACACACTAAATTTTACCAATATATTTTCTGATAAACCATTCTAGGGTCAAAAAACCAATGATTACAAACATCACCCACTTCCAATCTAAGATTTCTTGCTCTTTTTTTGATGCTTTTTGGATGGTGTAAAAAGACTCATTTTTAGAAAGGTCTTGCAGTAAAGCATCCATTTGATTTTTATGATATACTTTTCCGCCAGAATTTGCCGCTATTTTTTTGAGTTTCTCCAAATTGGCACTTGTAAATTGGGCTTCAATTTGATAGTCAGAAATCACAAATTGTCCAGATTTTGTAAGATTTTGTCCCAAAACAGCGACAGAATACGTATAAATTCCGGATGCTAAATTTTCAATGCCAACTTGATACGAATTGTTGAGTAATGAAAACGGAAATCTCAAAACTTTTTTAGAAGTTTCATTGGTAATTGTAATTTCAAGAGAAGCTCTTGGATCAAATTTATAGGTATTATCTAAATAAAATGCTGAAATATTGATCGTTGAATTTGCTGAATATAAACTTTCAGCTTTCACTTCTAACCGATTTCTTTTTTTGTTGGATGCCAGATAACTCACCAAATTACCAACAAAAGCATCAAAATCTTCAAAAGAATTGGTATTTAAAAAACTAGCTGCTCGCCATTTCCAAAATCCTTCTCCAAACAGCGTGGAAAATTTATGAGACTCATGATCAACAGTTGCTAACAAAGGAACTTTTGTTTGAATTCCGTTGATATTTTGATACAACAAGGTTTGGTATTCTTTATTAAAAAGCACTTCACCAAAACGATCTTTTAAAGGAGGAAAATCGTTAAAACCAATATTATCTTGCAAAAATGTAGCATACGAATCATTGAATGTTGCCCCGTAATTTTCAGTTTGATTGATGGCTCTTTTTTGAAAACCTAATTGTTGTGCATTTACAAAATTCCAATCCGTATTTGTTCCCGAAATAAATAAATAAGGCAGTTTATTGGTGTTAATTTCAGTAAGTATTGTTCTAAAGTTATTAGTAACTTGATATAATATAATTAATTGAAAATCATTTAATTGATATTTAAAATCAGTAATTAATGAAATGGAAGCTTTTCGTTGTTTATTACTTTCTATAGCTTTTTTTAGCACTCCCAAATCAGGATGCAAAACGGACGATAAAATTAGCACATTTGTTTGCTCATCAATTACTTCTACTGTGAAATCTTTGGTGTTGTTTTTGGTATTTTTTTCATTGTCAATTTGCTGCAAAGAAGCTTTATAAAAATGAATTCCTTTTGCAGTTGACTCAATATTAGTTGTGATGGTAACAGACATTTTTTTAGCAGAAAAGGAAACATTTTTACTAAAGATTGTTTTTCCTTTGGATGAAATTGTAAAAACTGAGGAAACCTCTCCACTTCCTTCATAATTCAGCAATATTTCTACTGGAAATTGATTTCCCAAAAAACTGTATTTATTGGCATTTATTTGAGTAATTTTTACATCAGCATAGGTCGTTGTATCTCCAAAAATTACAGGATAAATAGGCTGCTTTGAATTCAAAAATTCGTAATCTGAACCAATGGTTTGATTGCCATCTGTTAATAAAATAATGGGGGCAATTTTACCTGAATTCAATTTGTTTGTTGCTGTAATTGCTTCAAAAATATTAGTTTCATTTTCAGAAAAAGTCAAGCTATCTTGGATTTGCAATGTTTTTCCGAATTGAAAATTTTGAATCGCAAATTTGTCTTTAATAGCAGAATTATTAGATACTCTTTCTTGAAACGCAACCATATTTTTTGTTTCATCAAAAAAAGCAATCGAAGATGAATTGTCTGTCAATACTGACAAAACAGGTTTTTCATTTTGATAAACTTCATTTTCAATACTTGGATTGATAAATAATGCTAGCAACAAAAACAAACTTACCATTCTTAAAATCAATAAGAAAGGAGTGAATTGATGTTTGCTTTTTTCTTTATAATAATACTGAAAATAAGCTATTGAAAAACTCAACACCAATGCTAAAAAAAGAAGAAAAATAATAGTTGCTTGCAAAAGTTTGATTTTAGCGGAAAGGTAACCATATCATTGGAAAAAGAAAAACCTACAACACAATTTGTTGTAGGTTTTTTAAATAGCTTTAAAAAAATATTTTTATTATCAATTCATTCCTCCATCTACAGAAAGTGTTTGTCCTGTAATGTACGAACTCATATCAGATGCTAAAAAAACACACGCATTGGCAATATCTTCAGGCTGTCCTCCTCTTTTTAATGGAATAGAATCGCGCCAACCTTGTACTGTTTTTTCATCTAATTTATCTGTCATTTCAGTTTCAATAAAACCAGGAGCAATCACATTGCTTCGTACATTTCTTGAACCCAATTCCAGTGCAACTGACTTGGAAAAACCAATAATTCCGGCTTTTGAAGCAGCATAATTGGCTTGCCCAGCATTTCCTTTTAAACCAACCACGGAACTCATATTGATGATAGAACCACTGCGTTGTTTCATCATAGGACGAATCACAGCTTTGGTTAAATTGAAAACAGATTTCAGATTTACTTCAATTACGGAATCAAAATCCTCTTCGGAAATTCGCATTAATAAATTGTCTTTGGTAATTCCGGCATTGTTCACTAAAATATCTACTGTACCAAATTCAGTCACTACATTCGCTACAAGTTCTTGAGCAGCATCAAAGTTAGCCGCATTTGATTGATATCCTTTTGCGGAAATTCCGAAAGATTTCAATTCATTTTCCAACGCAATTGCAGCATCAACAGATGAGCTATAGGTAAATGCAACATTGGCACCTTGTTTGGCAAATTCAATAGCAATTCCTCTTCCAATTCCTCTTGTAGCTCCAGTGATAATGGCTGTTTTATTTTCTAAAAGTTTCATTTTTAATCATATTTAAAGTCCCAAAGATAGCTTTTTTTAGGAAAAAAGTTTTTTGAAAGCTAATTTTAATTACATTTAACGAATGGAAACTATCTAGCTATGAATCAATAAAATAGTTTCAGAAAACCAACTAACCAACTTTATTTATTATGAAAAAAACGATTACACTATTGCTGTTATTGACGTTTATGATGTCATTTTCACAATCCGTCGATTACAAAAAAGCTTCTACCGAAAAAGGAAGTAATTACTATGAAATCGTTGCGAAAAAACGATCAGAAATCAACTCATTACAGTCTAAAAAAATCATTTCTAAGTCAGATATCAAAGCCATAAAACACTTTGAGAGATGGGCTTATTATTGGAGAGATCGTGTAAATCCGGATGGTTCTTTTCCTTCAGCTTTAGAGGGTTGGAAAAATGCTGGATTATTGAATAAAAAAATAGCTTCGAACCCAATGCAATCAAAATTGTCTCAAGAAAATTGGACAAATATTGGTCCTCAAAGCAATCCTGATGCAAATGGGTATCCAAACCCACCAAAATTAGGACGATTGAATGCTTTTTGGAGATATATAGCTGCTGGAAATGAAAATAATAATGTATTAATAGTAGGCGCTCCAACTGGAGGAATTTGGAAATCAACTGATAATGGAGCAACTTGGTCTCCAAAATTTGACACTTTTGCAGGAATTGGTATCACAGATATCAAAGGTTCATCAACCTCTACAACGAGTGCAGGGGTTTTATATGCTACAACAGGGGATTATGATGCACAAGAAGTTCTCAATTCTATCGGAGTTTACAAGTCAACAGATATGGGAGAAACTTGGACTGCTACTGGACTGAATTTGAATCTGAATGATGGTAAATTATTAGGGCATTTGGTAGTGATTGATGACAATACAGTGGTAGCAGCTACTGCCAATGACATTATGAGAACTACTAACGGAGGCACAACTTGGACTTCTGTTTTTACACCTGGTGGTGAAGATGTAAACTTTGGAAGAATGGCAGCACATGGAACAAATATTGTAGCTACAGATGCATTTGAAGGAGTCTATTTTTCTACGGATAATGGACTTAATTGGACTGAGTTGATTGCTCCCAATGAATCTGGTAAATATGCTGTAACTGCGGATGAAAATGGAAACTTTTTTATTCAAGACAAAACAGGCCAAATAAAAGCGTTAAGTTTAGTTGGTTCAGGTTCAGTAACAAATGTTGGGACTATACCTGCCGGTTATGACCCTCAAGGAGGTTTTAATCAGGTTTTAGTAAAACGAAATGGGTTCTTTTTAGAAGGTTCTGTGAATGCTAATTCAAGTAATAATAACGGTGCAAGTTGGTACACTTCATTAAATGGATATAAATCAAACGCCAATGATCCAGGTGTTTATGTGCATTCTGACCACCATCAAGCAGGATATTTAGATGCAGGTTTATCTTTTTGGAGCGCAAATGATGGAGGCCTGTATTATATTAATTACGCAAATCCAACAGATCAATCACCTACTACAGTGTACAAATCAAATGGTGTTTTAGTTACTCAAATTTATACAATTTCTATCAATCCGTCTTCAGGAAACAATGATGACTTTATGATGGCAAATCAAGATAATGATGGATTTAGTAAAGAAAATGGTACTTGGGTTAGTGCTTCTGCTGGTGACGGAGTTTGCTCAGCTATTGATTATTCAAACCCAGGCATACGATATTTAGGAGGTACAAATGGTTCACTAACTCGCTCAGACAATTCAGGATATTCTGGTAACTATCAAGGAAATCCAATTCCAAAACCAGCTGATGGTGAATTTGTTTGGCCATTTAGTTTGCATACTTCAACTTCAACTATAGCTTTTGGAGGTTTTGATGATATGTATAAATCTACAAATATTTCAACGACAATGAGTGAAAACCCAAATGAAATTTGGACAAAATTAAATGCAGGTGTTGGAAGTCCAATTTCATTTGATAACCAAGGTAATTATATTGCAGTAGTTGGAACAAACGGAATTACTCGTTCTATAAATGGAGGAAATTCATGGAACACAATGACGCAACCTACTGGAGAACTTATCAATTCATTTTCAATTGATGCCGCAAGTACTTCTGGAAACACCATTTACGCTACAGTAAACGCATATAATGCTGGTAACAAAGTATTTAAATCTATAAATGGAGGAGCAACTTGGACAAATATCTCAGGAGATTTGCCTAATATTTTGATGAAAAAAATCCTTTTCAAACAAAATCAAACTAACGAATATTTATTTGTTGCAACAGAATTGGGAGTTTATTTTAGTGGCAACGCTGGTACTAATTGGAGTAAATTAGGCGCAAATCTTCCAAACGTGATTGTAAACGATATGAAAATTAATTATTTAAACGACAAATTATATATCGGAACTTTTGGAAGAGGCATGTGGGAAATCAATATTGCCAACACAACTTTAGGAACTGAAGAAGTGAGTTTTGACAATAAACCAACTGTTTTTCCCAACCCAGTTAATAACAATCATTTAAATATTCGTTTATCAATACTAACTGACCCAATAGATTATATGATTTATAATGTTGTTGGAGGTCTTGTTTCTAAGGGAAAATTGCAACAAAAAGACAACAAAATTTCTTTAGAAAATATATCTAAAGGAATGTATATTCTTAAAATAAATGAAGGAAACAAAGTATTTACTCATAAATTTTTTGTTCAATAAATGAATTTATTAAAATCAACAGGAATGTTAGTGGTAATTACTTTTGTATTGCTTTCTTGTAGCAGTGCAAAAGTAATCTCTACTGAAAAAATTGAAGTAAATCCGGGAGTTTTAAATTCTGAATTGTATTACAGATTCATCATCAAAGTAGAAACTAAAAAAGAGACACTATTTAAATCTATTTCTATTGATTCAATAAATATTCTAAAATTTGCCGTTATTGATGAGCTTACACAATTACAGAGTGATTCAAAAAAATCGTATCCAAAGGGCAAATATCTTTTGCAATTTGAACTTTCTAGTGAAAAAGTTTTAAAAAAGAATAAAGAGCTTTTAGAGCTGAAACTTGAACAACAAGGAAAAATAACATTATTGACAACCAAAGTTGATTCAATAAAAATTTTAAAACTTCGATAAAATAATTTAATTCAAAAAAAAAATCCGTAAAACGGATTTTTTTTTTGAATATATTTTAAGATACTTATTTCAATACACTTGCAACCATCACTCCAATTTTTGCTGGAGAACTCACCACATGAATTCCGTTTTCAGCTAAAATTTTCATTTTTGCCTGTGCTGTATCATCAGCGCCACCAACAATTGCACCTGCATGCCCCATCGTTCTTCCTGAAGGCGCTGTTTGCCCAGCAATAAAACCTACTACTGGTTTTCTATTGCCATCAGCTTTAATCCATTTTGCAGCTTCTGCTTCTAGATTTCCACCAATTTCTCCAATCATTACGATTGCATGTGTTTCATCATCATTCATCAATAATTCAACAGCTTCTTTCGTAGTTGTTCCAATAATTGGGTCTCCTCCTATTCCAATTGCCGTTGAAATTCCAAAACCTTGTTTTACCACTTGATCTGCAGCTTCATACGTTAAGGTTCCTGATTTTGAAACAATTCCGATATTTCCTTTTTTGAAAATAAATCCTGGCATGATACCCACTTTTGCTTCTTCAGGTGTAATAACTCCTGGGCAATTTGGGCCAATCAATCTGCAGTCTTTATTTGAAATATATGCTTTTACCTTCACCATGTCAGCAGTAGGAATTCCTTCAGTAATACAAATAATTACTTTGATACCAGCATCTGCAGCTTCCATAATTGCATCTGCAGCAAAAGCTGGTGGTACAAAAATGATGGATGTATCAGCAGCAGCCTTATCAACAGCTTCTTTTACCGTATTAAAAACAGGCTTTCCTAAGTGTTCTTGACCACCTTTTCCTGGGGTTACACCTCCAACAACATTGGTTCCATAATCAATCATTTGGCCAGCATGAAAAGTACCTTCACTACCTGTAAAACCTTGAACAATAATTTTTGAATTTTTATTTACTAAAACACTCATGGTTTATTTTTTTATTTTGTGGTGCAAAAATAGTTCTTTGAAAGTTTTTAAAAAAACCTTTTTATAAAATCTTTCTATCTTTTAAAAACAGTTTGATTGCTGCCATTTCTTTTAATTTTTCTCTTGATTCAGCAATGGGGGTTCCAAAATAGGTTTTCCCTCCAGCAATTGATTTGGTAACACCTGTTTGCCCTAAAATAATTGCTCCTTTTCCAATGGTAATTCCACTATTTGTGCCTACTTGTCCCCAAATGGTAACTTCATCTTCAATGATCACACATCCTGCAATTCCGGTTTGTGAAGCAATCAAACATTTTTTTCCAATGATTGTATCATGACCAACATGCACTTGATTGTCAATTTTTGTTCCTTCTTGAATTGTAGTATCGCCAGTAACGCCTTTATCAATAGTACAAGATGCACCTATATCTACATTATCTTCAATAACCACTCTTCCTCCTGAAATCAATTTATCAAAACCAGATGGACGCTTTTTGTAATAAAAAGCATCTGCACCCAAAACAGTGTTTGCGTGAATAGTAACATTGTTTCCAATGACTGAATTGTCATAAATGGAAACATTGGGATGAATCACACAGTTTGAACCAATTTTCACATTGTTTCCTATAAAAACATTGGGTTGAATGATGGAGTTTTCACCAATAGTAGCTGTTGATGAAATGCTGTTTTTTGATGCTATAAAAGGATTGAAATGGATGGTTAGTTTATTAAAATCACGAAAAGGATCGTCTGAAATTAGCAATGCTTTTCCTTCAGGACAATCAACCATTTTATTGATTAAAACAACAGTTGCAGCAGAATTCAATGCCTTGTCGTAATACTTTGGATGATCTACAAAAACAATATCTCCTTCACGTACCACATGTATTTCATTGATACCTTTTATCGGAAAATTTTCATTTCCAATAAATTGACAATGAAGTATTTGAGATATTTCTTTTAAAGTATGAGTTCTATTAAAATCCAAGATGAAATTTTGTGTCTGTTGTTATAAAAATTGAATTTATTTCAAAAATAATCTGTTGCGAATTACTCTTTCATTCGCTCTTGATACGTTCCTTTTGCAGTCTCAATTTTAATTTTGTCACCTTCATTGATGAATAAAGGCACATTCACAATAGCACCCGTTTCTACAGTAGCAGGTTTTGTTGCATTGGTTGCAGTATTTCCTTTTACACCTGGTTCTGTGTGAATTACTTCTAAAACAACGCTTAAAGGCATGTCAACAGAAAGTGGCATATTATCTTCGGTATTGATGATGATCGTTACAATTTCGCCTTCTTTCATCAACTCAGGCACATCTAAAGCGCTTTTAGGCAATTGAATTTGAGTATAATCTTCTTCATTCATAAAATAATAGGTATCACCCTCATTGTATAAATATTGGAATTTGTGCGTTTCTACACGAACGTCTTCAATTTTTCTTCCACCTGGAAAAGTATTATCAATTACTTTTCCGTTTGTAACACTTTTTAGTTTTGTTCTTACAAAAGCAGGACCTTTTCCTGGTTTTACATGTAAAAATTCAATAATTTTATAAATATCGTTGTTATATCGAATGCATAATCCGTTTCTGATATCTGAAGTAGTTGCCATTAAGTATGTATTTGTTAATTTATTTTTGAATATCCTTTCATAATTCCACGATGCGATTCTTTGATAAATTGTATGATTTCATCGCGTTCAGGAGTTGCTTCCATTTCTGCTTCAATAATATCAATTGCTTGTGTATAATTGTAGTTTCTTTGGAATAAAATTCGGTAAATATTTTGAATTTCTCTGATTTTTTCAGTTGAGTAACCTCTTCTTCTCAAACCAACTGAATTGATTCCAACATAAGAAAGTGGTTCTCTTGCAGCTTTTACATATGGAGGAACATCTTTTCTTACTAATGAACCACCAGTAACAAACGCATGCTTTCCTACAGAGGCAAATTGATGTACTGCAACCATTCCTGCTAAAACAACATTGTCACCAATCGTAACATGACCTGCAAGTGTGGTATTGTTTGAAAAAATACAGTTGTCTCCTATCAAACAATCGTGTGCAATATGACAATAAGCCATAATTAAACAATTGTTTCCAATAACAGTTTTCATCCTGTCTTTTGTTCCTCTATTGATGGTAACGCACTCTCTAATTGTTACATTATCACCAATTTCTACTGTAGTTTCTTCGTCATCAAACTTTAAATCCTGAGGAATTGCTGAGATAATTGCTCCAGGGAAAATTCTACAATTATTTCCGATTCTAGCACCTTCCATGATGGTTACGTTTGAACCTATCCAAGTTCCTGATCCAATAACCACATTGTTATGAATGGTTGTAAAGGGTTCAATAACAACATTTCTTGCTATTTTTGCTTGGGGATGAACGTACGCTAGTGGTTGATTCATAGTTATTTTATTTTTGAAATTTGCGCCATCAATTCAGCTTCAGCAACCAATCTTCCATTGGCATAAGCATAGGCTTGCATGTGACAAATGCCTCTTCTTATTGGGGTAATTAGTTCGCACTTAAAAATCATAGTATCTCCAGGAAGTACTTTTTGTTTGAACTTTACATTATCCATTTTCATGAAATATGTCAAATAATTTTCAGGGTCAGGAACTGTACTCAACACTAAAACACCTCCACATTGCGCCATTGCTTCCACTTGTAGAACGCCTGGCATAACTGGTGAACCTGGAAAATGTCCTATAAAATACCCTTCGTTCATAGTCACGTTTTTCATTCCAACTACATGACTTTCAGAAAGTTCAATAATTCTATCAATCAATAAAAAAGGAGGTCTGTGAGGAAGAATCTCCATAATTTTATGAATGTCATATAATGGTGGCTCATTCAAATCATATTGAGGTACATTGTTTCTTTTATCCAATTTTATCAATTTAGATAATTTTTTGGCGAATTGCGTGTTTACCAAATGTCCTGGTTTATTAGCAATGACTTTACCTCGAATTCGCATTCCTACTAGAGCCAAATCTCCAATTACATCTAGTAATTTATGACGCGCAGCTTCGTTTGCCCAATGCAAAGTAAGGTTGTCTAAAATTCCATTTGGTTTGACAGAGATTTTATCTTTCTTGAATGCTGATTTTAGCTTAAGCATGGTGTTTTCTGACAATTCTTTATCAACATAAACAATTGCATTATTCAAATCACCACCTTTTATCAAATCTTTTTCAAGTAACATTTCAATTTCATGTAAAAAACTGAATGTTCTTGCAGCAGAAATTTCTGTTTTAAAATCAGAAATTTTATCCAACGTAGCATTTTGTGTACCTAAAATCTTTGTGCCAAAATCAACCATTGTGGTGATTTGATACTCGTCAGAAGGCATTAAAATGATTTCGCTTCCTGTTACTTCGTCTTTGTAAGAAATGATTTCTTTAACGATATATTCTTCAATTTGGGCATTTTGCTCTTGAATTCCTGCTTTCTCTAACGCTTCAACAAAGAATTTTGATGAACCATCCATAATAGGAGGTTCAGAAGCATTGATTTCAATAATTAAATTGTCAATATCTAAACCAACTGCAGCTGCCAAAACATGTTCTGAAGTTTGAATTTGAACGCCATTTTTTTCAAGGTTTGTACCCCTTTGTGTGTTTACAACATATTCAGCTTTGGCTTCAATAACAGGTTTACCCTCCAAATCTACTCTCACAAATGCAAATCCGTGGTTGATTGGAGCTGGTTTTAAAGTCATTGTTACGTTGTTTCCTGTGTGTAATCCTACACCTGACAACGATATTTCTGATTGAATTGTTTTTTGTTTTTTACTCATTCTTTTTTATTTTGAGCTTTCCATTCTTTTTCTAGATTATTTACTGTAGCTGCAATCTTTGGTAAATTTCTAAAATACACATAACTTTTATTAAAATCTCCATAACCAAATGCAGGAGATCCTTGAACTACTTCATTGTCTTTCAAATTTTTAGAAATACCTGATTGCGCTTGAATTTTTACACCATTTCCAATAACCAAATGTCCAACAATCCCTACTTGCCCTCCAATCATACAGTTTTCTCCAATTTTTGTAGAGCCTGCAACACCTGTTTGAGCAGCAATTACCGTATTTTTTCCAATTTCTACATTGTGTGCAATTTGAATTTGATTGTCCAGTTTTACACCCTGTCTGATAATTGTAGAACCTAAAGTAGCTCTATCAATACTTGCTCCTGCTCCAATATCCACATAATCTTCAATAATTACGTTTCCTATTTGAGGAACTGCTACATAGTTTCCTTCTGCATTTGGTGCAAAACCAAATCCATCAGAACCAATTGTACAGTTCGAATGAATTTTACAGTGATTCCCAATCTGGGTTTCAGAATAAATTTTTACACCTGAATATAATACGGAATTATCACCAATTGTTGAATTATCGCCAATATAACAATTAGGATAAATTTTTACATTATTTCCAATTTTAACGTTTTCGCCTATATACGTAAACGCTCCAATGTATTCATTTTCGCCAATTTTAGCTGAGTTAGAAATAAAATTCGGAGTTTCTCTTCCTAATTTATTATTCTTTACCTCATTGTAAAATTCAAGTAGTTTTGAAAAAGATTTGTAGGCATTTTCAACTTTAATCAATGTGACTTTCAACTCTTTTTCAGGCTCAAAAGTACTATTTACAATAGCAATAGAAGCATTTGTAGTGTATAAATACGGTTGATATTTTGGATTAGACAAAAAGGTTAGCGAACCTTTTTCACCCTCTTCTATTTTCGACAATTTAAAAACCTCTTCATCAGGGTTTCCAACGATTTCACCGTCTAAAATAGCTGCTATTTGTTGTGCTGTAAATTTCATTAACTGCAAAAGTATAAAAATTATCGTTATTGGACTACAACCAAATTATTTTGGATAACAAATAATGTGTTTTATGACCGGTTTTGTCAATGCTTGCAAATTCAATTGGTCAGATGCTTTTGCAATATCGTTTAATTTTCCTTTTTTATTGATGATTAAAATTGGTTTTTCTGATGTATATGCTTGATTTTTAATTTCCTGAGTAAAAACAAAGTAGGGAATTTCGGCAGCTGTCAAATCAAGCTTATCTTGGAATTTTTTCATTTTTTTTGAAACATATGCTTCACTAAAACATTCACTTTGCATTTCGACTTTCAATAATTTTCGTTCTACAATCATTTTAGAGAGTGTTGACAACACTTTATCTTCGTGATTCACCCATTCCTTGATAGATAACAAAATATCATAATCGTCTAATTTTGAGAACATTTCTAACGTTTTTTCATTGAAATTTTCCTTATCTATTTTATTGTATAAAAAATATCCAAATGCATTGCTTGCAAATAAATCTACCTCATTTTCTGCCAATTCTTTGGCTCTTTTTAACACATTTACAAGCATGTTTTCTGCTACTAAACCTGTTTTGTGCAAATATACTTGCCAATACATCAATCGTCTGGCAATCAAGAATTTTTCTACTGAATAAATCCCCTTTTGCTCAATAACCAATTCGTCATTGGCAACATCCATCATTACAATCAATCTGTCTGATGAAATATTTCCTTCAGTAACTCCAGTGTAAAAACTATCCCGTTTTAAATAATCTAATCTGTCAATATCTAACTGACTACTAATCAATTGGCACAAAAATTTACGTGTATATTTTCCTTCAAAAATTTCGATTGCTAAACTGAGTTTTCCCTCAAACTTTTTATTCAATTTGTGCATGAATTGCAAAGAAATCTCTTCGTGAGAAACGCCATTAACTATGCTATGCTCAAGCGCGTGCGAAAAAGGACCATGACCTATATCATGCAATAAAATAGCAATATACAAGGCATTTTCTTCTTCATCAGAAATGTCAATCTGCTTAAAACGCAATACTCTTACTGCTTTTTGCATCAAATAAATACAGCCTAATGCGTGGTGAAAACGTGTATGAATTGCTCCAGGATACACTAAACTCGATAACCCCATTTGCGCAATTCTTCGTAAACGTTGAAAATACGCATCTTCCATAATATCAAAAATTAACGAATTCGGAATTTGGATAAATCCGTAAATAGGGTCGTTCAATATTTTAAGTTTGTTTGGCATTTTTTATGGCAAAATTGACAATTTTATCAATTGTTGGCAAATTACGAACAATTTTATTTTTGGCAATATTTTATCATTTTAAAACGAATGTAAAGCAACAAAACTGTAATTTTAACGTTCTAATTTAAATATTAAATAGAGATGAGTACTATACACATTTTATGGGTTGATGATGAAATTGAATTGTTAAAACCTCATATCCTTTTTTTAGAGCGAAAAAATTATAAAGTAACTACTTGCACCAATGGCGCAGATGCTATTGACTTGGTAGATTCCATCAATTTTGATATTGTTTTTTTAGATGAAAATATGCCTGGTTTATCGGGTTTGGATACGCTTGCCGAAATCAAGCAAAAACAGGGAAATTTGCCTGTGGTCATGATTACCAAAAGCGAGGAAGAATATATCATGGAAGAAGCAATTGGATCTAAAATTGCGGATTATTTGATCAAACCTGTCAATCCAAATCAGATTTTATTAACGCTGAAAAAGAATTTAGATCATTCACGACTAATTTCTGAAAAAACCACTTCCAATTACCAGCAAGAATTCAGAAAAATAGCTATGGATTTGTCTATGGTAAATAGTTATGAAGAATGGATTGAGTTGTATAAAAAACTGATTCACTGGGAATTAGAGTTAGAAAACATCAGTGATTCTGGAATGTTGGGTATTTTAGAAAGTCAGAAACAAGAAGCAAATTCACAGTTTTTTAAATTCATCAAGAAAAATTATGAAGATTTCCTAACCTCGAATGACAAACCTACCTTTTCGCACACACTTTTTAAGGATTATATTGTTCCTGAAATTAGTAAAACTCAAGGAATTGTTTGGATTGTCATAGACAATTTACGCTATGATCAATTCCGAGTTTTAGAACCTTTGATAAATAATTACCATAAAAAAGAACACGAATATTCCTATTTTTCGATTTTACCAACTGCAACACAATATGCTAGAAATGCGATTTTTTCGGGTTTAATGCCGTCAGAAATGGAAAAACGTTATCCAAATTATTGGAAAAATGATGTGGATGAAGGTGGTATGAATTTGTTTGAACATGAATTTTTAACAGAACAATTAAAACGATTAAGTTTGAACATTCAGCATCAATATTTTAAAATTTCAACCTTAAAAAGCGGCAAAGAATTGGCTGATAATTTCAA
>JANQTK010000331.1:8824-18001 GCA_030731695.1 Polaribacter sp. | reverse complement strand
ACCTATCAACATGGAGGAGTTTCATTGGAAGAAATGATTATTCCTTGTGTGGTTTATAGTCCGAAATAATTAATACAAGAAATGTTTAAACAAAAAAAAGACTGTCTAAAATGACAGTCTTTTTTTGTTTTTGATATCTTACATGGATTATCTAAAAAGAATTTTAGATGTTCCGTAATTAGTTTCTGAACTTACTACTTTTATAAAATAAATTCCTGTTTTTACTTTGAAATTAAAGTCCAATTCATTCTTGCCAGTAGTTAATTTGGTTGGCGCGCTGTAGATTGTTTTTCCAGTAATATCATACAAAGTAACCATTGCTTCAGAATCCGTTTTACTGAATAATAGTAAATTTACAGTTCCTTTTGAAGGATTTGGATAGGTGATAAACTCGTTTTCAAAAGTTTCTTCTTTTTCAACAATTATTCCATTTGAACCTGCTACTTTCACAAATTTCACATCAGAAATTGTTAAATCCAATTCTTTTGTTTGCGCTTCCACAGGCAAGAATGTGAATGTTAACGTGGTTAAATCATCAGCAACCATTTTTTCTTGAGTGCCTGTTGAACTGAAAATTTCGAATGGAACATAATAGGTTTGTTCTTCATTTGATACATCAACCATCAATCTGTATTGTTTTTTCCAATCTTCAATAGATGATTTTATCAATCCTAATTCCATCAATCCACTTCCTTTTGCAGTGAATGACACATAATTGTAATCTGTGTAATCAGCTGATAAAGTTCCTGGTAATAGCGATTTGTAAAGTGTTAAATAATCGTATTCACTAGTTGCTTTGATTTCAACATTTCTGTTGATTGCATATTCATCATCTTTATACTCTCTATCAAAATTGTTTGAAACAAAGTATTTTTCAATTTTCGTGAATTTTGAATCGAAATCCAATCCCCAATTTCCATCAGCATGATAAAAGGCATCTTCTACTTCGCCATTTACTTTGATTAACGCATCATATTCATAACCATCAGCAATGTCAATTCGTAAAAACTGATCTAATTCAGTGCTAATTGGATTGTATCTGTGTTTTAAATTATTGGTTGTTTCTGAATACATTTCATCCATAGTAACCTCCACATTTTGACCCATTTGAGTACTTTTCAATTTCACGACCAAGTCAGATTTTTCTCTATAAATTTTGGCTGCAAAAGTTTTTGGTGTCTTGTGTTTTTCATTTTGAACAACAGGAATAAACGATTTCAAATTCGCTAAAATGTCTTTCACCAATTTTTGAGTATCCTCAGGATTTGTTGACCAAACTTGGAAATTATACATGTCATTGAACTTGGTATAATTATTCACATACCAGTTTGTTTGGATGCTGTAATTTCCATCATTATTGTTTTTAGCAACTGCAAATGAAATAGCATGTTCCACAACACCATTTCGTTGTTTGATGGCTTGCATTAAGAAATTATAACCTTCTAAATTTACTGATTTTACAGTCAAAATTTCAGCACCACGCAATCTGTCACAAGACGCTTTTGTGTGGTTATAGACTTTGTCAGAAGTTTTGATACCTAAAACAACCCCTTTGGTTTTTCCGTCAAAAGAGAAATCTACAGAAAGAACTTCGTCAGCAATGGTGTAATCCAAAATATCTGTTGGAGAAGTTACGTTTGCCACATCACCAGCAACCAATCTTTCAGGAAACATATCTAACATGGTTTGACCTTTTCCTTGATAAGGCTGTGCTTGTTTTAGTTTTGCTTTGTTATAAAGGTTTTCTTCTGATTTTACAAACTCAGTTGGAATGCTATTTTTCTTACGATTTACATAGATTTTTGATATAGCATCACCCAAACTTTCAGATTCTACACCACCCGCATTTCCAGTAGTAACTTCATTTGAAGTAATCGTTATTGGAACAATAAATGTAGTTGTACAATCAGCACTTGTTGCAGTAACCGCAACTTCAAAAGCTCCTGCTTCTGTAAATTCGTACGTAATTGGATTGTGATTTACATGCATTCCAGGACCAATTCCAGGTAAAGTCCAAGAAAATTCAGTGAATGAAGCTGCATTTTCAACAGTAAAACGTTTGATGATTTTCCCAGCAATTGAAGGTAAGGTTTCAACAGTTATTATAGGTTGCAAAACAGGCAACACTTCAACCATTACTGTTTTTATATCTACACCATAGCTATTTGTTGCAGTAAGCGAAACCGAATAATTTCCTGGTGTAGCATAATTTTTGGTAGGATTCATAACAGTACTTGTTGTCCCATCTCCAAAATCCCATAAATATGTGATAGGAGCTTCAGGTTGAACTGAACCACCAGTATTTGTCAAATTATCAAAAGTAAAAATATTTGCATCAAAACATTGTGGATTTACATTGATATTGAAATCCGAAGTTGGAGCAACACCCACAATTGGAGGACAAGTTGTAGAAGCTGCAAACTTTTCACAATGAATAGTTCCTCCTTCATGGATGAACGATTTTGCAATTACTTGGCCATAAATATCTGCTTTATTTATAGATTTCTCAATTTCCGCAAAAGGAGCAAAAACAGTTCCGTAAATTGTTTGATTTCCAATAATGTTTAAAGTAGTTGTATTGAAAAAATTGTATAGTACATATGGACTGTCTGCAGGTGCAAAACCTTGTTGTTCCCAAACATCCCAATTAAATGTTCCTGCTGCATCAACATTGATGATTAATATTCTATCTGCATTAGCAACTCTTTGTGCTTCAAAAATTCTTGCTGAATTTAAATCAGCTCCAGTTATATTTAAATAGTTGACACCATTATTTAAAAATATTTCTGTATGATTAGGCAATCCTGTATTAGGAATTGAATTGCCAAGATTGTCTTCTAAAACAGCATTATTGGCATTTAAAGATAAATTTGTAGCATTCGTTCTTAAACTTTGGAAAGCTCCAGCAAAATCTAACAAATTCGCTTCATAAACTGGGTTATTTCCTGAGCTTACTCCAAAAGAAGGAGAATTGTTTGTCATTTGAATTCTTGAAGAAGAATTGTACACAGCATTTGGTGTTACTCTCATTGGTGCAGGTGCACTCAATTCATCAAAATACCAAGCTACAGAACCAGCATTATTGCCAATTTTTGCATAGTAATTTGGATTGACAATGGTTAACAATCCATTTGGTGTAGGTGATCCACTTGGAGGACAAACACCTGTGGTTGTTTTGGTAACTTCAAAATTATCAATAAGATTTCCATAACTTAAATTGTTAAATGGGCTACTTGAAATTGCTTGAAAAACAAAATACACCTTATTTTCTCCAGCAGGAACAGTATATGAACCTGTATAATTTTGCCATGCAGTATTTCCTGTGCTCATTGTTTGAACTGAAGTTGCCGCATTTAATGAACCTCCTATTTTTACTTCAGCAACATCTACTCCTGCTCTACCTCTATGCCATATAGACCAATTTAATACGGAACCAGGTTCAGCACAAATCACTTGATATAAAGCAGCTCTTTGAGTTGCATTGATTTCTGCATGAAATCCACCATTTTGAGAAGGCGAACTTAAAAATCCAGATTTCCAGATTTCTATTCTACCATCTGTAGATGTTGTGTTCCATCCAGGAATATCTTCTTGTTTTTTTTGTACCCAAGTTGATGGATTTACATTTTCTTCAAAACTTCCATTATTTACAATAGTTGGATCACCACAATTGCAATCATTATCAGTTGTATTGATTACAGTATTTAATGGATAATTCACTTTATTACCTACTAAAAGTCCTGTTTTTAAACCATTTGTATCAAAATCTCCACAATCATCAGTTGCAACATTATAATCTCCTCTGATTGTCAAATCATTTCCAACAGCCATGGCTCCTTTTGTTTGGCTTTCTTTAACATTCAAATTTTCTTCTACAAAAACATTGAACCCTTGAGCAGGTGCTGTAGGACTTTGATTACAATTATAAACAGTATTTACGGTGACAGTGACAGTTGCTGTTGAAACATCACCATTTGCATCTGTAATGGTGTATTGAAAAGTATCAGTTCCTGTAAAATTTGTTGCTGGAGTATATAAAATTGTATCATCCAAAGGATTATTTGGAGTTCCACCATCATCAACAGTAATTGTTCCTCCGTTTGCAGATGTTGGTAAAGGCAATGAAATTGTACCTAAATTAGGGCCATCAACACCAAAAGTATCGTTCAATAAAACATCAATTGTGTTGGCAGGACTGTTTTCATCAGCATCAAAAGTATCATCAACTGCTGTTGGTAAATTGATGACTAAAAGTGCATTTCTTGTTACTGAAGAACAAATATTATCAACATTTGACACTACAATATAATACTCAGACCCACTTAAACCAGCACTATTACTAATGTTTAAATTAGCCGAATTTGTACCTGAATACACTCCAGAATCTGTCAAAGCAATTCCCCCATTTTCAGGATCGCCTAAATACCATTGATATGAAATAGACGCATTTGCATTTCCTGGTGTACCATACACTGGTGAACCACTGTTATAGCTAGTTGCTGACTCAGAAATTGCAACCACAGAAAACGAAGCTGATTGACCATTTGCAACATTTTGGTTGATTGGATTTGTTGTAATAGTCAATTGATGAGCTAGATACTCATTTGAGGTTACTCCATTATACCCATTAATCCCTCCAGTAACTTTTCCTTCAATGTCAACTCCTATTCCATCAAGTTTTCCATCATTATTTGCATCAATTCCATTAGATTCAATAACATCAAAACATCCATCTCCATCAGAATCAAGATCTTTGCTATCAGGTATACCATCACCATCAGTATCTCTATCAACACAATCAGAAGAAAAATAATTAAAAACAACCAAATCTACACCTCCTACATTGTCATTTGTATCTGTTGGATATGTATTCCAATCAAGAATATTCGAAGTATTATAATCAGGAGGAAAAATTGAATATCCATAAACTTTTGTGCCATCAGCAATACCAAAAGTTGAAAATTTAACCGATTTTACAGCAACTTCTTGGTTTTGAGCTAAAACAGGTCGAAAATCACTATCACTAGCTTCTTTTCTTGAAATTGTATAGGGAATTGTAGCTATTGTTGTCAATTCAGAAGCCAATACATTATGAATTAAACTATAAGAAGTTGGAGTTCCATTGATATCAATTCCAGTAATTACAGCAACTGTAACTGTGTTATTTTTACCTCTTTCACCAACTGTAATGTATTGATTTTCAGCAGATTTAACTATATAACCATCCTGAAAAACTACATCTACTCTCTCAATATTGCTTTTATTCGTACTACTTATTTGGTTATTGAAAATATTATCTGCACCAACATTATAATGACCACTTGAAAAAGCAGCTTCCATACTTACAGGTAAAGTAGTATGTAATTTGGTTGCATTGTTTGTTGTTGTATGCCCATCATTTTCAATCCAAATGATTTCGTTATTTGGAGCAGGACTTGCTAGATTTCTTCTTAAATAAACAGTACCAAAAGCTGCATCTTTATCAATTTTGATAGTAGCTCCTGTACTCAAAACCATTCCTTCTAATCGTTTACCAAAATTAGTCCCGTAATTTATTGTAAAAGGGGAATTATTTGGAAAAGGACTTGAAGAATTTGAATGAGAAATTACGTTTTTAGTAGAAGCTACCTGCGCTTGATTGTCAATTAAAAAAGAAGAAATAGTTCCTCCAATTGCTGAAGGAGGACAAGTATATTCATTGACATCTAAAATTCCGTCATTGTCATCATCTAAATCGATGCTATTTACAATCCCATCTCCGTCACAATCATTTGCAGTAACACACTGTGCATTTGCTGAAAGAGAAAACATTAAAAAAGTGATGATGAAAAACCCAAGTTTATTTATAGAATAAACAAGTGAGAGGTTGGTTTTTTGATAGTTAATATTCATAAAAGTTGATGATTTAGAGGTAAACTATTGATATAGGGGGCTCATCAATTATTATTACATTTTTTTTAATTGACTGCAAATATATATAAAAATATAAAAAAAACACCATATTTCATTGAAATACAGTGCTTTTTTTAAGTGTTTTTTTGAAAAAAAGTTAAGAAAACGATTTCTTAAAGCATTCGCTTGCATCCTCATACCCTTTTTTTATCAATTCTTGGATTTGTTTTGTGTCTGATCCATTGAATTTTGATAAATCTGGTTGTAATAAAATAGTTGCCTTTTTTGTTTGAAATTTATTGGTTTTCTGAATCAAAAAATGGAAACTATTTAAAATAATATCTAAAATATTGTTTGGTTTTTGGTAGGTGTGTGAGGAATTCAAATCTACCGCAATCACAAATTTTGCTCCCATTTCTTTTACTGTTTTTACAGGAATATTTTCGGCAATTCCACCATCAACCAACATTTTTCCATCAAATTCAATAGGTTTATAGATTCCTGGAATGCAAGTACTAGCCATAATTGCTGTGGCAACAGAGCCTTTATTGAGTACTATTTTTTCACCATTTGAAATATCTGTTGCAATGATAGCTAATGGAATCATGGCATCTTCAATATTTTTATCTCCAATGTGTTTTATAGACAATTCACCTAATTTTTCATTGGTCAACAAGGCAAACTTTGATAAAGTGACTCCAGAAATATCCATCCATTTTAGTTCGGATGCGATACTTTCTATTTCTTCCCAGGTTTTTCCGAAGGCTACCAATGAAGCAACAAAGGCACCAATACTGGTGCCTGTGATGTAGTTAACATTGATATTGTGTTCGTGTAAGGCTCGCAAAACACCTATATGTGCTGCTCCCAAAACGGCTCCTCCACCAAGTGCCAATCCTATTTTCTTCATAATGTATTTAGTTCAAATCGTAACGATCTGCATTCATCATTTTCGTCCAAACTTTTACAAAATCATGCACAAATTTTTCTTTGTGATCGTCTTGTGCGTATAATTCTGCGTAAGCACGTAAAATGGAATTTGAACCAAAAATCAAATCAAATCTGGTAGCTGTCCATTTGGTAGCGCCCGTTTTTCTATCTACAATGTTGTATAGATTTTCAGCAACAGGTTTCCAAGAATAACTCATGTCTGTTAAATTCACGAAGAAATCGTTTGTCAAAACGCCCACTTTATCTGTAAAAACTCCGTGAGAAGTTCCTCCAAAATTGGTTCCTAACACTCTCATTCCTCCTAAAAATACCGTCATTTCTGGTGCAGTCAAACCTAACAATTGCGCTTTATCAAGCATCAATTCTTCTGGTTTTACATCATAATTCTTTTTCAAGAAATTTCTGAAAGCATCATGCAATGGCTCTAAAACATCAAAAGAGGCTGCATCTGTCATTTCTTGTGATGCATCTCCACGTCCTGCCACAAAAGGAACTGTAATTTTTACACCAGCTTCGTGTGCTGCTTTTTCAACGGCTGCAGTACCTGCCAACACAATTAAATCAGCCAAACTTACTTTTTTAGACAAACCTGATTGGATTTCAGTCAATTTGTTCAACACTTTTTGCAATCTTTCTGGTTCGTTTCCAACCCAGTCTTTTTGTGGAGTTAAACGAATTCTTGCGCCGTTTGCACCACCTCTGTAATCAGAATTTCTAAAAGTTCTTGCACTATCCCAAGCAGTAGCAATCATTTCTGATGAAGACAATCCTGAATTTAATAATTTTGATTTTAAATCTGCAATTTCAGCATCAGATAACGTGTAATCCACAGTTGGAATTGGGTCTTGCCAAATCAATTCTTCAGTTGGAGCATCTGCACCTAAATACCTATTTTTTGGACCTAAATCTCTGTGTGTCAGTTTGAACCAAGCTCTTGCAAATACATCTTTGAAATATTCATGATCTTTGTAAAAACGCTCAGAAATCACTCTGTAAGCAGGATCCATTTTCATTGCCATATCAGCATCTGTCATGATTGGATTTCTTCTTACTCCTGGAATGTGTGCATCAAATGGTTTGTCCTCTTCTTTGATGTTGATTGGTTCCCATTGCCAAGCACCTGCAGGACTTTTCTTCAATTCCCAATCATGCTCTAATAGTAAATAGAAATACGATTGATTCCATCTATCAGGAGTAGTTGTCCAAGCTCCTTCTAATCCACTTGTTACAGTGTCTTCTGCATTTCCTTTTCTTGTTGGATTTGCCCAACCAAAGCCTTGTTCGTGAATTTCACCACCTTCAGGACTTGCGCCTAAAATAGAAGCATCTCCATTACCATGTGCTTTTCCAACAGTGTGACCTCCAGCTGCTAATGCCACAGTTTCTTCATCATTCATTGCCATACGTTTGAATGTCAAACGAACGTCGTGAGC
The DNA here is from genome assembly GCA_030731695.1 of Polaribacter sp. GTDB lineage: Bacteria > Bacteroidota > Bacteroidia > Flavobacteriales > Flavobacteriaceae > Polaribacter. The sequence continues at coordinate 9,725 of JANQTK010000331.1, read as the reverse complement.
TGTTCTTAATGGGTCAGGATTTCCGTCAACACCTTCTGGATTCACATAAATCAATCCCATTTGCACTGCTGCTAAAGGGTTATCTAGCGATTCACGATTGGTGTCATCTTGATAACGATTTCTTGTTGCTACCAAAAATTCTTTTTCACTTCCCCAATTGATTTCTTTTTCTGGATGCCAAATATCCTCTCTTCCTCCTGCAAAACCAAACGTCTTAAAGCCCATTGATTCATACGCCATATTACCCGCTAAAATGAATAAATCTGCCCAAGAGATACTGTTTCCATATTTCTTTTTGATAGGATATAACAATCTTCTTGCTTTGTCTAAATTTCCATTATCTGGCCAACTGTTTAACGGTGCAAAACGCTGATTTCCTGTATTGCTTCCTCCTCTACCATCAGCAATTCTGTAAGTTCCTGCAGCATGCCATGCCATACGAATCATCAAACCTCCATAGTGCCCCCAATCTGCAGGCCACCAATCTTGACTAGTAGTCATAAATTCTTTTAAATCCGTTTTTAATGCTTCTAAATCTAATTTTTCAAAAGCCTCTTTGTAACTGAACTCTTCTCCTAAAGGATTCGTTTTGGTATCATGCTGATGTAAAATATCTAAATTGATATTTTTAGGCCACCAATCTGTTACTGAATTGGTTTCTTTTGTGGTATTCGCTCCATGTCCAAAAGGGCATTTTGCGGCTCCTGATTGATTCATATTATTTTTATTTTGGTTAAACTTATACTCTATTTCTTTGAAAAAAATACTTTCTGAAATCTCTAAAATGAGTTGTAAATTTATGGATTTTGATTGACCTAGCAGTGTTTTTTCTTTCTTGTTTTTTATAATCATATAGACAAACCTTATACAAATAAGATCTATCAATAAGAAAATGATATAC
>JANQTK010000331.1:0-8724 GCA_030731695.1 Polaribacter sp. | reverse complement strand
AATCATATAGACAAACCTTATACAAATAAGATCTATCAATAAGAAAATGATATACCGTAAAAAGCAGTTTATGAATTAAACTATTGGGAGTAATTGAATTTTAAAATGTTTTGCCACGAATTCAAGAATTTTTTATGAACATGAATCCAATAAATTCAAATTTTCATCAAAGATGAAAACAATTATTGTGATGAATAATTGAAAAATTGTGAATTTGTGGCAAAAAAATTTATGTTACTATTCAATAATATCATGATAACAAAAAATTATTCATTCGGCTCAACATGAATCAAAACCTGTCCAATGCCATCTATATTGTTCTTCAAATAATCTTTCAAGGCATGCGCAATGTCATGACCCTCTTTCACTGTGATTTTTGCATCCACAATGATATGCAAATCAATATGAAATTTCATACCTGCTTTGCGAATAAAACATTTTTCTGTATCTAAAACTCCCTGAACTTCTGTAGATTTTTTTCTGATTTCCCTCAATAAATCATCATACAAATGCTCGTCCATGATTTCACCCAAAGCCGGTCTAAAAATCAAATAACTATTGTATAAAATAAATCCTGATGCCAACAATGCTGCCCAATCATCTGCAGTTTCATAGCCATCTCCAAAAATCAACGCAATCGAAATTCCGATAAATGCCATTATGGATGTAATTGCATCACTTCTATGATGCCAAGCATCTGCTTTCAAAGAAGAACTGTTGATTTCTTTACTCTTTTTGATGACAATTCTGTAAGAAATTTCTTTCCAAAGGATGATAATTCCCAATACAATTAACGTCCAAGATTTGGGAGATTTATGAGGAGTTTGAATATTTTGAATGCTTTCGTGAGCAATGATTCCTGCAGATATTACTAAAAAAACCACCACCAAAAATGTAATTAGTGGTTCAATCTTTCCATGACCATAAGGATGATTTTCATCAGCAGGTCGTTTGGCATATGTCAATCCAAACAACACCAATAAGGATGAAAAAATATCCGTAGTCGATTCAATAGCATCTGCAATCAATGCATACGAATTGCCAAAAAATCCTGCCAAACCTTTTACAATTGCCAAACACGTATTGCTAACAATACTAAAATAAGTGGTTTTTATGGCTGATTGCTCTTGACTCATTTTTGTAAGATGATAAAACGATTATTTTGAAATTCTATGGTGAGTTGATATTTTGATGCAATATAGGCAAAGGTTTTGGAAGTGTATATAAAAACATGTGTTGGATCTTTGCGATAATACCATTTAGTAAACGCAATCACACCATCATATTGATGCGTCATAATCAACAATCTTCCTGATGTTTTTAAAATGCCCAAAAGTTTTTCGATTTCTTTTTTGGGCTGATAAAAATGTTCAAAAACCTCACAACTAAAAATATAATCGTACTGAAAATCAAGATAGCTTTCATCAGGGTAAAAAAAAGGGTCATACAATTTTACTTGAAAATCCTGTTTTTGCAGCTGCTTAGTAATTACAGGTCCTGTGCCACAACCAAAATCTAATCCCAACTGATTTGGTGAATACTTCTCTAAAATATAGTTGGTAATTGGAGAAGTAAATTTTTGATAATCAGCATCATTTACATCATTATGGTGAGCTTCATACCGTGTTTTTTCCAGATGTTCATCCAAATAAAACGCATTGTCTTTTACATAGGCATCACAAGTTTGGCAATGAAAGTAAAAAGCATCTATGGGATGTTCTAACAAGTTTTCGCAAAGTGGACAGTGCACGAGTGTTGTATTGAAAATGATCCTACAAAGCTAGTCATAATAGAATAATTCGCGTGAAAACTACATTTTAATTCTATGCTTTTTTATATATTCGCTTGAAATAGATCAACTCATTATGAGTAAAAATAAAAACCTAATGACTCTAGAAGAGTTTAAAGAAAAAAACTACGGCAAACGTGGGACAAAAGAGCGTGACGAATTGGATGCAGGTTATGAAACTTTTAAAATTGGTGCTTTGATACATGATACTCTTGTTGAAATGGGAATGACACAGGAAGAACTTGCAGAAAAAGTTGGGACAACGAAATCTTAATATTTCAAAAATTGAAAACAACATAAAAGAAGCTCGAATTTCGACACTTCAAAAAATTATTGAACTTGGTTTTGGTGGACGACTTGAACTGAATGTGAAAATTTAACGGACAATTTGATTGGAAAAAGAAAAACCACTTATGTTTAAATGAAATAATTTATATGCTTTTTTATATATTCGATTGAAATAGAAGAGCTTTTAAGTATCATCTTGCAGTTGAAAGATTTTATAGAAGTTTTATAAAACCTAAAAAAGTTACATAAACCTGCGCCTATTAACTAGTTAGCGGTCATTGGAAAAAACTCATAGAATTAAACAACAGACAGTTTATAAATGAAAAAGGCAATAATTATAGGTGCAACGTCAGGGATTGGAAAAGGACTTGCCAAAATTTTGGTTAACAATAATTATAAAGTTGGCATTACAGGCAGACGGACTGAATTACTAGACAAATTGAAATCGCAAAATCCAAACTCATATTATACGAGGACTTTTGACATAACCGACACGAAAATAATTGTTGAGAATTTAGACGCATTAACAACTGAACTTGGCGGACTTGACTTGCTAATAATAAGTTCGGGAACTGGCGACTTAAATGAGAAACTTGACTTTGAAATTGAAAATCGGACAATTGAAACGAATGTAGTAGGTTTTACTTGTATCGCAAATTGGGCTTTCAATTATTTTGAGAACCAGAAATTGGGACATTTAGTTGCAATAAGTTCAGTTGGCGGACTTCGTGGAAGTAGAATTGCACCAGCATATAATGCTACAAAAGCATATCAAGTAAATTACTTGGAAGGATTAAGACAAAAATCAAGAAAACTTAATCAACAAATTTATGTGACAGATGTAAGACCTGGTTTTGTAGATACTGATATGGCGAAAGGAGAAGGCCAATTTTGGGTTGCGACAGTTGACAAAGCAACTCGACAAATTTTTGAAGCAATTAAACAGAAAAAGAAAATAGTTTATGTCACAAAACGTTGGCGAATAATTGCGTCAATTTTAAAACGAGTACCAAGACAAATTTATGACAGAATGTAACAAATAAAAAACAACGAACCGCTAACAATGTATATAAAAAATAGGCGAGATAGTCTTAAATTCAAGGCTTGTGGCTCGTATCAAAGTTTGTGCTTAACCGAAAGTTTCGTGCTTCGTAATCGCCTACTTTTCACATACTAACCGTTAAACCACAAACAACCTAGATTAACATAAAAATCATAGAATCGCAATCAGGAAATACATGCAACAACCAAAAACATCTAACCAAAAACATGTTCTTTCAAGATTGAAAAAATATCCTGCCACATTTTTTATTATCAAATGGACATTCATCAGCCTTTGTTTAGGTCTTTTGATCGGGAGTGCTTCTGCGGGTTTTTTGCAATCATTGGATTGGGCAACTGATTTTCGTGAAAGTCATCTTTGGATTATTGCCTTATTACCCATTGGAGGTTTGGGAATTGGATTGGTATATCATTATTATGGGAAAGAAGTGGTTTCTGGAAACAATTTGTTGATTGATACCATTCATGCACCCCAAAAAACCATTCCGTTTATCATGGCTCCTTTTGTGTATGCAGGCACCATCATCACTCATTTTTTGGGAGGTTCTGCAGGACGTGAAGGCACTGCATTGCAAATGGCTGGCGCTATTGCAGACCAGTTTAGCAAACCTTTGCGCTTAACAACGGAAGACCGTAAAATACTATTGATTGCTGCTGTTGCTGGTGGATTTGGGTCTGTTTTTGGAACGCCTTTGGCAGGTGCTATCTTTGCATTAGAGTTTTTCTTGATTGGTAAAATCAGTTACAAAGCTATTTTTCCAGCATTTGTTACGGCAATTTTTGCAGATATTGTCACCAAACTTTGGGAAACACCACATACCTCCTATTACATTGATAGCATTCCGTCTGTTTCTATAACTACAATTTTATATGCCATTGCAGCAGGAATTGTCTTTGGAATTTGTGCAGCAAGTTTTAGTAAATTCATGCACATCACTACTGATTTGTTTAAAAAGCGAATATCCTATCCTCCATTTCGACCTTTGATTGGTGGGATTTTGGTGGCTGTTGCTGTTTTTTTAATAGGAACTACGAAATACATTGGATTGGGTATTCCTACGATTGTAGCCTCTTTTGAAACACAATTGCCCATGTATGATTTTGCCATCAAAATGGCATTTACCATACTTACATTGGCTGCTGGATTTAAAGGTGGTGAAGTTACGCCCTTATTTTTTATTGGTGCCACTTTAGGAAGTGCTTTGAGTTTGTTTATTCCACTACCCACAGCATTGTTGGCTGGAATGGGTTTTGTAGCGGTTTTTGCAGGAGCAACCAATACACCTATTGCGTGCACGTTCATGGCTATTGAATTATTTGGTATAGAATGTGGCGTTTTTGTAGCCATTGGGTGCGTAGTTTCCTATTTACTTTCAGGGCATACAAGCATCTACCAAAGGCAAGTTATTGGCGAACCAAAACAAATTCAATTTATGGAAGCGCAAAACAAACGAGTGAATGAGCTGTAGGGTTTACGGTTTTTAATGATTTCTTAAATTGAATAAAACTTTCTATTAATTTAATTTTTATCAGAATAAATTACACCAACAACCCACTCTCAATCCATCAAAATTAAGATTCCTTAACGTCATCTGTTGTTTCCGAACTTTCTTTTGATTGATTTTCTGCTCCTTTTAAGAAACTTGGCAAATTCAATCCTGCCATATTGAACAAATCATTCAAAGGTGGCACTGTTTTCATCATTCCTGAAACAAAATTTGCTGTGGACGAATTCCCATTTTCACCTTGTCCATTTCCTGAATCCCACACAGTGATTTTATCAATTTTAATGTTTTTCACAGCTTCTACTTGTGTTCTTACCAATTCAGGTAATTTTTCAATCAACAATAACTGAAACGCTTTGTTTGGGTCTCCTCCTGCTGCTGCCACCACATCTTTATATCCTTGTGCTTGTTTTGTCAATATTTCAAAAAGTCCATTTGCTTCTGCTTCCATTTTTGCAAAAATAGCATCTGCTTCCCCTTTTGCGTTTTCTCTGATTGTTTCTGCAGCAGCTTGTGCTTCAATAATGGCTCTTTGTTTGGCAATTTCTGCTGGTACTACAATATTCGCAATTTGTGTAGAACGCTCTCTTTCAGAACGCGCTAATTCGGCTTTTTGCTCAGCAACATACGATTCTTCCAATGCTTTTGCTTGTTGTACTTTTTCTGATGCCAACGCAGTTCTCAAAGCTTCTGCTTCTTTTTCTCTTCTGTTTGCCTCAGATTGTGCAATCGCAATTTTCGCTTCGTTTTCTCCTTGGATGGCAAGCGCATTTGCTTCGGATGTTTTTACTCTTGTATCTCTTGCTGCTTCTGCTTTTCCAATAGTTTCATCTCTTACTGCTGTGGCAATACTAATTTCTTTGTCTTTTTGGGTGATGGCAATTTTTACATCTCTATCTCTATGTGTTTCAGCAATTTGAGTGTCTTTTTCTCTGTCTGCCATTGCTTTTCCTGTTTCCCCAATCTTTTCTTGTTCAGCTACACTAATTTTAGCTTCGTTGATGGCTTTCGCAGCTGCTTCTTTTCCTAAAGCTTCTATATATCCTGATTCGTCTTTGATATCTGTTACGTTTACGTTTATCAATTTCAAACCGATTTTTTTCAATTCGCTATCCACATTTTTAGAGATATTATCCAAAAATTTATCACGGTCAGAGTTGATTTCTTCAATGGTCATGGTGGCAATCACCAAACGCAATTGACCAAACAAAATATCTTTTGCCAATTCTTGAATTTGCTCTGACGTCAATCCTAAAAGTCGTTCTGCAGCCGTATTCATACTATCAGATTCTGTAGAAATGGCAATTGTAAAACGACAAGGAACATCTACTCGAATATTTTGACGGCTCAATGCATTCGTTAAATTTGCTTCAATTGACAAAGGTTTTAAATCCAAAAAAGCATAATCCTGAATTACTGGCCAAATAAAAGCCCCACCACCATGCACACATTTTGCTGATGAACCTCCTGTTCGTCCATAAATAACCAATATTTTGTCGGAAGGACAACGTTTGTATCTTGAAACTAAGGCAGATATGGTTACAAAAAGTACAACTGCGGCAACTATAATAATAATGATGGGTGAAAACATATGAGTGGATTAAAGGGTTTCTACGATTAAAATACTATCTTCTATTCTGATTACTTTTACTACTTTTCCTGAGGGAATTTTTTCGTTTTCGGTCATGGCATCCAATTCATGAAAAGCGCCTTTTACACTAATCATGATTTTGCCTTTGCCTGATTTATTTTCGGGAATTGTCAGATACACATCCGCTGTTTTATGCAATGTATCTGTTATTTTGAATGAATTGTCTTCTGCCAATTTTTGCACTTGATTGATGATGATAAAAAACAGATACACAAACAAGATTCCTACAACCAATGAAATAAAAATCAATAAAAGGCTGTTGGAAATGGTTTCATAAAAAGAAATTCCTGTCCAACTAAATCCCAATAAAAAGTTGATTAAGTTTCTTAATGAGAATAGTTGAAACGGAGTTTCTGTACCGCTTAAATCTCCATCAAAATCAGCTTCTAATCCATCAGAAGCATCACCACCCACAAAAGTTAAGATTGTTTGAATGATAAAAATAACACTTGACGGAATTGCCACAAACCAAAAAGTTCTGAGTAATGGCTCTAAATTTTCTAATATTTCCATAGCTATCAAATTTAAGTCATTTTAGTTGATTTTTCATCAAATGACCTGGAATAAAATTACTGAATAACAACTTTTTTACTATTTCCAAAAATAACAAAATTTATGAATTACTCATTACTTTTTTAAAAATAGTTCACTGTTTATTTTAAGGATTTAAGGGTTTCTGTTGTTTTTAAGTTTCTGTGGTTTCTAAGTTTACGGTTTAGAGCCTTCGCCTTTGCCTTTGTCTTAGTTTCTATGGTTCAATGGAACTATCTTATAAAAAATCAATTTTGACGTATAAAATTATTATATTTGCACGTAATCTAATTTTAAAATGTATGGAAACGAAATTAACTTTGAGACTTAATGACAATGTCATTGAAAAAGCCAAAATCTATGCTCGGAATCATCAAATAAGTCTTTCAAAAATGATAGAATCGTATCTTGAAAGCATCACCAAACAAAACGAAGAACCAAAAACATCCTCGATTACACCTCTTGTTGAGAGTCTTTCAGGTGTGATTGATTTGCCAGAAGATTTTGACTACAAAAAAGAGTATCGCAATCATCTTGAAGAAAAGTATCAATGAGAAAAATATTTATAGATACCAATATTGTCATTGATTTATTATCAAAAAGAACTCCCTTTTTTGAGGAAGCTGCCACATTATTTTCACTTGCTGACAAAAACCAAATCGAAATAAGCATCTCTTCTTTGACGATTGCAAACACAAGTTATTTGTTGTTGAAACAAATGGATGCCAACAAAGCAAAATCAATCATTAGAAAACTGAGATTGATTGTTAAAACCTTGTCTCTTGATGATAAAATTATAGGATTGGCTTTAAATGACGAAACATTTTCCGATTTTGAAGATTGCCTTCACTATTTTACTGCCTTGGAAAACAATCAAGAAATCATCATCACAAGAAATCTAAAAGATTTTAAAAATTCGAAATTACCCACAATGACTGCAAAACAATTCATTGAAATGAATAAGGTTTCTTTCGTTTAAAGGGTTTCTGTTGTTTTTAAGGTTACGAATTAGAGCCTTCGCCTTTGCCTTAATTCTTGTTGTAATTAATGTTTCGTTCCAGAGCCTTCGCCTCCGCCTTCATCTTAGTTTCTGTTGTTTCTGTTTTTTTTGAACTCTTGGAACCCGATAGCGGATTTGCAATCCATGCCAATACTAAACATCAAACCATAAATTAATCACATTCACCATACTTCTGTGAAACAAAAAAGATACTGAAAGAAGATTATTATGTTAGCTTAGTTAAAAATAGTGTTGTGGGCACGGATTGTAAATCCGCGCTATCGGATTTTTATGTAGGATATCGCCCCAAAATTTCTTAGGAACCGAACTAAAAAACAAAACCCTCAACTATTTAAGTTGAAGGTTCAAGTGGAGAAGATGGGGCTCGAACCCACGACCTCTACGCTGCCAGCGTAGCGCTCTAGCCAACTGAGCTACATCCCCAAAATAGCTTTTAGCCAATTGCTATTGGCTCTTTGCTAATTGACGCAAAAGTAAATATAAATTCTTAAATAAGTAAACCCTTAAACTAGTAAACTTTTAAACAAGTAAACTATCTATTCAATCCAACTCTTAAAATCTTTCACTCTTTCTCTACTCACAATAATTTCGGTTTCTGAATAGGAATTCAAAATTAGTTTTAAGCGCGAATTTGAATAGGCTACAATGTCTTTGATGGCATTGATATTGACTATAAAGGTGCGATTGACTCTGAAAAACTGCTCAGGATCCAATTGTTCTTCCCAGGTTTCTAGTGAATTGTCTAACAAAAAATTTCGTTTTTCGTTGGTAAAACTATAGGTTGCTTTATTTTCGCTATAAAAACATTCAATATCATCCACAGAAATAATTTTGATATGCGCCCCAACTTTGATAGACAAGCGTCTTTTGAATTTCC
>JANQTK010000330.1 GCA_030731695.1 Polaribacter sp. | reverse complement strand
TCCCAATCATCATTGATTTACGAAAAAAAGTTGGCCATATTCAATCTGAAAAAGCCTCAGTAATTGCTGCATTTATCATGATATTCTTCTTGTTTTTGGGGCAAAGTTTATTAAAATTGATAGGAATTGATGTAAATTCTTTTGCAGTTGCAGGATCATTTATTTTGTTTTTTATTGCTTTAGAAATGATTTTAGGAATTACTTTATACAAAGACGATGGAAGCTCGCAAAACCTAACAGCCACTGTTTTTCCATTGGCTTTTCCATTAATTGCTGGTCCAGGAAGTTTAACTACTTTACTTTCATTAAGAGCTGAATTTGAGCTAGAAAATATCATTGTTGCCGTATTTTTAAACGTGATAGTAATTTATATCGTGTTGAAAACATCCTCTAAAATAGAACGTATGATTGGTCCTTCTGGCATACAAATAATTAGAAAAATATTTGGTGTGGTTTTACTTGCAATTGCCGTAAAACTGTTTGCTCACAATATAAAAGCCCTTTTTATTTAAATGATTTTTGATGCTTTGATTATTGGTGGTGGCGTTTCTGGAATGCAATGTGCCTTACTTTTAGGTTCAGCAAATAATAAATCTTTTGCAATTAATAAGAATATTGGGATTGTAATGCATCAAAGAGCATCTCATTTAGACACTGCTCTTTTTAATAATGTTTTGGGATTACAACCAAATACACTTGGAAAAGACATTCTAATTCAAGGCAAAGATCAACTGAAAAATTTATATCCTCATGTGATGCAAATTGAGAATGAAAAAGTGATTTCAATTGAACAAATTGATGATACTTATTGCATCAAAACCAACAAAAACCAATATCAATCATTCATTGTAGTGATTGCTTTGAACTATGCAAAACCATTTACAATTGATGGCTTGGAAGAGTTTATAATTCCACATGAAAAATCATCTAGTGAAAAAGACAGAATCCAACTAAAAAACGAAAATCATTTGATCAAAAAAGGCTTGTATTGTTGTGGCACAATTGCAGGTTTTCGAAGTCAATTCGCCATTGCTGCAGGAAGTGGAGCCTCAGTTGCCACTGATATTTTGACTCTTTGGAATGATGGAAATCACGTCAAAATTCATGATAAAATATGATGAAAGTCATATTTTAAACGATTAAATCAATCTAATTTTATACTAGTTTACTACAATAGTTATTTTACTAAAATAAACTGAATTGTAGTTGATAAAAAGCAATTTTACAATTGCAGAATTTTATAAATCTTAAATAAAATTAGTTATGATTGATATTAAAAAAAACCCTAGAGCTGTCATTGAAAATTACAGCAAAATTTTCTTTCAAATTGGATTGGTATTAACTCTGGTAATTATCAATTTTATGATGGAATATAAGTCTTATGACGTAGACAATACTAATGGATTAGGCGTTGTAAATATGACAGAAGAAATGAAAGAAGATATTCCAATTATAATGCAACAAGAATTACCACCTCCACCACCAACTGCTCCTGTAATTATGGAACAAATTAAAGTTGTTGAAGATGATGTAAAGATTGATGAATCGATTATTGAATCAACTGAAACTGATGAAAAAACAGCTGTTTTTAAATCAAATACTGAAATTGTAGAAGTTCGAGAAAAGGAAGAAATTATTGAAGATATCCCTTTTGTGTTGATTGAAGATGTGCCTGTTTTTCCTGGATGTAAAGGAAAAAATGCGGAACTTAAAAAATGTTTTTCTGATAAAATTACTGAGTTTTTTGGGAAAAACTTTGATCCTGCTTTGACTCAAGAATTGGGATTATCTCCAGGAAAAAAGAAAATTTATGTGGTTTTTAAAATCAATAATAAAGGGAGAATTGGGACTATAAACGCTAGAGCTCCTCATCCATCATTAGAAAAAGAAGTTACTAGAATTATTGCTTCTTTACCAGAAATGAAACCTGGAAGACAAAGAGGAATGGCAGTAACTGTAACGTATAGTTTGCCAATTACCATTATGGTTGAAGAATGAGGGAAAAAAAATCCAGTTTTTAACTGGATTTTTTTATATCGTCAATTTCAATTATTCTACTGTTACCGATTTTGCTAAATTTCTTGGTTGATCAACATTTCTACCTAACATAACTGCAATATGATAAGACAATAATTGGAAAGGAATTGTTGTTAATAAAGGTGTCAATGCTTCTTCTGTTTCAGGAATTTCGATTACGTGATCTGCAATTTCTTTTACAATAACATCACCTTCAGTAACTACAGCAATGATTTTACCTGCTCTAGATTTAATTTCTTGAATATTACTCACTACTTTGTCATAATGACCTTTGTTAGTTGCAATTACAAAAATTGGCATATTTTCATCAATCAATGCAATTGGACCGTGTTTCATTTCTGCAGCTGGATATCCTTCTGCATGAATATACGAAATCTCTTTCAGCTTTAAAGCGCCTTCTAAAGCTACTGGAAAATTGAATCCTCTTCCTAAATACAAACAGTTTTTTGCGTCTTTATAAATAGCTGCAATTTCTTTTACTTTGCTATCAATGTTCAATAAATTTTGAATCTGAGATGGAATCAACTGCATTTTTTGAATGTAGTTTTTGAATCTTTCTTCTGAAAGTGATTTATTAGCTTCACCTAATTTTAAAGCAATTAACGTTAAGACAGTGATTTGAGTTGTAAAAGCTTTTGTTGAAGCCACCCCAATTTCTGGTCCTGCATGCGTATAAGCTCCTGCATGTGTTTCTCTAGCGATTGAAGAGCCAACAACATTACAAACACCGTACACAAAAGCGCCTTTTGATTTTGCTAATTTAATTGCCGCTAAAGTATCTGCAGTTTCTCCAGATTGTGAAATGGCAATTACGACATCTTTATCAGTAATGATTGGATTTCTATATCTAAATTCAGATGCGTATTCTACTTCAACTGGAATTCTTGCTAAATCTTCAAAAAGGTATTCACCTACTAAGCCTGCGTGCCATGAAGTACCACAACCAATAATAATAATTCTATTTGCATTTAAAAATTTATCCAAATTATCTTGAACACTCGACATTTTGATGATATTTTCATCTGCCAACATTCTTCCTCTGAAGGTATCAGTAATTGCTTTCGGTTGTTCGTGAATTTCTTTCAACATAAAGTGTTCATAACCTCCTTTTTCAATTTGCTCTAAGCTCAATTGCAACTCTTGAATGATTGGGTCAACTAAAGTATCATCAAAAATTTTATGAACTTTTGCAGGTCTTCCCAACCTAATAATTGCCATTTCTTCGTCTTCTAAATAAATTGCATTTTTTGTATATTCTAAAAATGGAGAAGCATCTGAAGCAACAAAAAACTCACTATTATCTTCACCAACACCAATAGCAATAGGACTTCCTAATCTTGCAACTATTAACTCATTAGGTTTATCTTTATCAAAAACAGCAATTGCATAAGCTCCAACAACATTTGTCAAGGCAAGCTGCACAGCTTTACCTAACTTACAATCTTCATTTATCTTAACTTCTTCAATTAAATTTATTAAAACTTCAGTATCTGTATCGCTTTTAAAAGTATATCCCCTTCTAATAAGTTCTTTTTTGATGGTGTCATAATTTTCTATGATTCCATTATGGACCAAAACCAAGTTTCCTGATTGTGAAAGATGTGGATGAGAGTTTACATCATTTGGAATCCCATGAGTTGCCCAACGTGTGTGACCCATACCAATTTTACCAACTTTTTTTTCAGGATTAGAATGTATAATTGCCTCTAAATCAGAAACCTTTCCTTTTGTTTTTGAAAGTTGCATTTTCTCTCCATCAAAAATCATAACTCCAGCACTATCATAACCTCGGTATTCTAATCTTTTTAAGCCATTAATCACAATTGGATAAGCTTCTCTATAGCCTATGTAAGCTGAAATTCCACACATATTTGGTTAATTTTTTCTTTGTGAATATGAGATTTTTAATGTTGCTTTTTTTGACCCATTTGCAGGGGAATGATTAAAAAGCGTTACTGCTTTTGGATTCCAACTAAAATTTCTAAAAATTAAATCTGATTCAGAATTTGGCGTATCAGTTGTATTGTATGTTTTTATTTTTAATGTTGTAGAATAATCACTTATTCCACTCAATAAATCAGAAACATAATCTGTTATTTTAAATTGATATTTTTCTTTTCTACCATTTGAATCTCTTACTAGAAATCCACTAATTCCTCCAAAAGAAGCTTCACTAATTGCATCCTTAATTTGAGTAGTAACTTCCGTTCCTGAAGATTTATCACTTATGTAAAGGTATAATCTATCTGGAACAAACGAAGTATCTATAGATTGATTGATATAAAAAGTCAAAGTTGCATCATTAATCAACCAATTATTAGCACGAAGTTCTTCTATTTTATCAGCAATTCCATTGTTATTAAGGTCTGCACCAAAAAGATCAATTGTAGCTTCGCTTCCTGCAGTTCCTTGGATTTTAATTTCATTGTTTGATGGATATACTCTATCCTCCATTTTAAATTTGTTGATTTTAAACCCATTCATTGAAAAACTATCGTTTTTTGAAATGGTGTCAATAATTGTTGAGCCTGATTTTACAATTGTATTTGTATAATACACCTCAATTGATGGTCTTAAAAGAGTGTTTGCATTATCAAAACTGAAAGATGTTAACGAGCCTTCATTTCCTGTTGCTTCTAAAATAATTCCTCTAAAATAATCGTTAAAAGCTTGTTGAGAAGCAAATTCTCCAGAACCATATTTATCTAAAAAAAGTGTTTTGAAAACATCTTTCTTTAATGGTATTCTTGCAAAAGGAATAGGAATAGTATTAGCCGTCGATATTGAAAATTTTAATGTATCTTTTCTGTAAATAGCGTTGTTTGAGAGTCTTCTATTAATTACTAAAACCGTATCAGCTTTTGATGGTTTAAAAGGGAAATTTATCTGAGCATTCAACTCAGAGCCTGTTTTTTGAAAAGTTGCATTAGAAAAATAACTATTGATTTTTGTTGGATCAATAGGATTAAAAGTATTGATATAGGTATTTGATCTATACACATTCAAACTAAATGATTTTGATGCATCACCAAAAACTGAATCTAATTGATAACTTTTATCTGTTGCATTTGCCAAACGAACTTGGTATGGTAATTTGATAAAAACCGTGTCAATTGTAGTAACCACAGTAGTGTCAGCACCAAAAGTTTCATTGATAACAGTCAAATCATTCGCTATAGAAATTTGAGCAATAATTGATGCTTCTAATTTTTCGTAATTAGGATTTGAATAAACACCCAATAAATATTGACTTAATTGTCTGGAGATATTATCTGATTGAACTTTTTCTAAAGGACTATTTTCAACTTCGATATCAACAAAAATTCCATCTGTATCAAATTTTGTGTTGGTAATTACATTTGAACCAATATCTGTAAAATCTTTTTCACATGAAATGATTACACTAATAAAACCAACCAAAATAGCAATGTAACTAACTCTTATTATATTTTTCTTCACTTTCAAAATAATTAACTTCCTGATACTAAATCAGTATAAAACCCTAAATAAGCGTCTCTCTGGCTTTCAAGTTCATAACCCAAAACAGGAATTTTTTGCGTTTTTAAAAACTCAGACAATTCTGAAGGAATCGTCTCACTACCATGAACAACAGCATCTGAATTTTCAATAGCACATTTTAAAATATTCACATAATTTGGCGTCTCCAAATGTGCAACCTTTTTTTTGTCTTTAATATCAAAAAAAACTTTTTTTGCAAAATCTTCACATAAATTACCTTCAAAACCTCCGTTATAAAGTGACGTTACAATTTTACTTTCAGTAAAAAGAGGCTCTTCTTTATAATATTCTTTTAAATAAATGGGCAACATTGAAGCCATCCAACCATGAACATGAATGATATCTGGAGCCCAGTTTAGTTTCTTAACTGTTTCAACAACACCTTTTGCAAAAAAGATAGCTCTTTCGTCATTATCTGGAAAAAGCTGATCATCTTCATCAGTAAAAACTGCTTTTCGTTTAAAATATTCCTCGTTATCAATAAAATAAACTTGCATTCTTTCTTTTGGGATAGATGCAACTTTAATAATCAAAGGCATATCAACATCATTCACCACAAGGTTCATTCCTGATAAACGAATTACTTCGTGTAATTGATGTCTTCTTTCATTGATAACTCCAAATCTTGGCATAAAAATTCGGGTTTGAACGCCTTTAGAATGTGCGTTTTTTGCTGCATTAAATGAGGTTGAAGAAAGCTCTGTTTCTGGTAAATACGGAACAACTTCTGATGATACAAACAATATTCTCTTGTCCTTCATTAAATCAAACTCTTTTATGAGATTGGCAAAATTACGAATTTATCTTCAAATATCGTGTTAAAATGCTAAGTTTGCACACATTTAGCACATTTTTGGCATGAAAATATTTAAAAAACAAGACCAATTGAAATTGTTTTTAGAAGAATCTAAAAAAAACATAAAATCGATTGGTTTTGTACCAACCATGGGGGCTTTGCACCATGGTCATTTATTCTTAATTGAACAAGCTAAGAAAAAAAACGACTTAGTTGTAGCCAGTATTTTTGTGAATCCAACACAATTTAATAACCAAGAAGATTTAGACAATTATCCAAAAACTCTTGAAAAAGATATAGAATTATTGGAAAGTGTTTCTTGTGATGTGCTTTTCGTGCCAACAGTAAAGGAAATTTATCATGAAAATGTAGTTTCAGATAAGTTTGACTTTGATGGATTAGAAAATGAAATGGAGGGGAAATTTAGAGCTGGCCATTTTAATGGAGTTGGAACAATTGTAAAAACACTTTTCGAAATTGTTACTCCAAACAATGCGTATTTTGGTGAAAAAGATTTTCAACAGTTGCAAATTATCAAGAAATTAGTGGTTAAAAACCAACTCCCAATTTCAATTAAAGGTTGTGCTATTTTTAGAGAAAATGATGGATTAGCTATGAGCTCAAGAAACGCACGATTGACTACTGAACAAAGAAATGTTGCTCCATTAATTTACAAGGTTTTGAAAAAAGTAAAAAAGAAATTCCAAGAAGAAACTTTTGAAGAAATTGCTGAATGGGTTGAAAATCAGTTTAAAAATCACCCTTTTTTACAATTAGAATATTTTACAATTGCTGATGAAAAATCATTAAAATCGATAAATATCAAAGAAATTGATACTAAATATCGTGCTTTTATTGCTGTTTTTGCAGGAAATATTCGTTTAATTGATAACATTCAATTAAAAAATTAATAACTAAAAAAATACTATTTTTGCTGCATGTTAGTACAAGTAGTAAAATCTAAAATCCATCGTGTAAAAGTTACAGGTGCTGATTTAAATTATATCGGAAGCATTACCATTGATGAAGATTTGATGGATGCTGCAAATATTATCGAAGGCGAACGTGTTCAAATTGTAAATAACAACAATGGAAACCGTTTAGAAACCTATGCAATTCCTGGCCCAAGAGGAAGTGGAGAAATTACTTTGAATGGAGCCGCATCAAGATTGGTTGCTGTGGGTGATGTACTTATTTTAATAGTATATGCATTCATGGAATTGGAAGAGGCTAAAAAATTTAAACCCGCTTTGGTTTTTCCAAACGAAAAAGACAATACGCTTACCTAATTTTGAAGCTACAAAAAATTTTAAAAATAACATTACCTCTCGCTTTGGGAGGTTTTTTAGTTTGGTATTCATTAACCATTGTTTCTCCAGAAAAATTAGCTGCTTATTTTAAAAATGCCAATTATTCTTGGATTTTTTTAGGATTGGTATTTGGAATTTTAAGTCATATTTCAAGAGCTTACAGATGGAAATTTTTATTGGAACCAATGGGTTTCAAACCTAAATTTATCAATTCTTTTTTAGCTGTTTTAGTTGGCTATTTAGTGAATCTTATTTTGCCAAGAGCAGGAGAAGTATCTAGAGCTGCAGTGATGGCAAACTATGAAAAAATCCCTTTCGAGAAAGGTTTTGGAACCATTGTGGCTGAAAGATTAGCTGACCTTTTGATGCTTTTTTTAGTTATTTTAATAGCGCTGTTTATTCAGTTTGATTTTATCTGGAATTTACTCATCAAAGATTTTAATCCTTTAAAAACCTTTGGATCACTTTTCTTACTGATTTTGGTGTTTTTTATTGTTTACAGAATTATCAAAAAAAGTAGTTCCACTTTTGCTTTCAAGATAAAATCTTTCCTTTTTGGATTAAAAGAAGGGCTCACAAGCATCTTCAAAATGCAAAAAAAATGGGCTTTTATTTTTCATACTTTTTTCATTTGGTTGATGTATGTTGCTATGTTTTGGGCAACAATTCCAGCTGTTGATGGTCTTGAAATTCCATTTGGGGGCGTTTTAATCGGGTTTATTGCAGGCGGATTTTCAATTGCTGCAACTAATGGAGGTTTAGGATTGTATCCAATTGCAGTTGCAAGTGCTTTGGCTTTGTTTGGTGTAGATGAAGTTACAGGAAATGCTTTTGGATGGATCATGTGGATTGCACAAACTGCCATGATTGTTGTTTTTGGTGGGTTGTCTTTTTTATTCTTACCCATTTACAATAAAGTAAAATAAATTCAGTAAAATCTCCTAGATTTGTTTCAAACTTTGAATCTTGAACCTTACATCTTGAACTCCCAGTATGTCTAAACTAAAAACATCCTTTTTTTGTCAAAATTGTGGCACACAACATGCAAAATGGGTGGGACAATGTGGCGCTTGTAAAGAATGGAACACAATAGTTGAAGAAGTTATCCAAAAAGAGGAAAAACGCGAGTGGAAACAATCAACAACTGCAAAGCAAAGTATCAATAAACCCCTAAGAATTGCTGAAATTATTCTAAATCCTGAGGAAAGAATTGTAACCAATAATACAGAATTAGATACTGTTTTAGGAGGTGGTTTGGTAAAAGGCTCTGTTATTTTATTGGGTGGTGAACCAGGTATTGGAAAATCGACTTTGTTGTTACAAATAGCGTTGAATATTTCTCAAAAAGTATTGTATGTTTCTGGTGAAGAAAGTCAATCTCAAATAAAAATGAGAGCAGAAAGATTGGAAGCAATCAACTCCAATTGTTTGATTTTAACTGAAACCAACACGCAACAAATTTTTAAAAATATCGAAGAAACTGAGCCAGAAGTTTTAGTGATTGATTCTATTCAAACCCTTCATACAAATACGATTGATGCTTCTCCTGGAAGTATTTCTCAAATCAGAGAAACTGCTGCAGAATTGATAAAATTTGCAAAAGAGACAGCAACTCCTGTACTACTAATTGGGCATATAAACAAAGAGGGAAATATTGCAGGACCTAAAATTTTAGAACACATGGTGGATGTAGTTTTGCAATTTGAGGGCGATAGAAATCATACTTATAGAATATTACGTTCGCAAAAAAACAGGTTTGGTTCCACTTCGGAATTAGGAATTTACGAGATGCTTTCAGATGGTTTGCGCGAAATTTCTAATCCATCAGAAATTTTAATTTCGAAGAAAGATGCTGATTTAAGCGGAACAGCAATTGCCTCAACATTAGAAGGAATTCGTCCTTTGATGATTGAAATTCAAGCCTTGGTTTCAACAGCCGTTTATGGAACTCCACAGCGTTCTACAACCGGTTATAATCTCAAAAGATTGCACATGATTTTGGCAGTTTTAGAAAAAAGAGCGGGTTTTAAGTTGGGTGCAAAAGATGTTTTTTTAAATATTACAGGAGGCATTAATGTGGATGATCCTGCAATTGATTTGGCTGTGGTTGCTGCAATTTTATCATCAAATCAAGACATTGCCATCAATCCAAATGTATGTTTTGCTGCAGAAGTGGGTTTGGCAGGCGAAATACGACCCGTATCAAAAATTGATCAACGAATTTTAGAAGCTGAAAAATTGGGTTATAAAACCTTTGTTGCTTCAAAATACAATAAAATTACCTCTAAAAATCACGGAATTAAATTGATTTTAGTAGGCAAAATTGAAGAGGCTTTTGCTACGTTGTTTGCTTGATAAAAAAAACCGAACATTGCTGTTCGGTTTTGCTAACTATTGCATTTATTATTTTTTATTAACTTCCTTGATATATTTTTCTAGAGCCATCGTCATAGAAGGTGTTTCCTTTGTTGGCGCTTCAATATTACAAACCAAACCTGCCTCAATTACAGCATCAACAGTTGTTTTTCCGAAAGCCGCTATTCGCGTGTCATTTTGTTTAAAATTTGGAAAATTTTGAAACAAAGATTCAATTCCTGATGGACTGAAAAACACCAAAATATCGTAGAATACATTTTCTAAATCTGACAAATCACTTGTCACCGTTTTATACAAATCTGCTCTAGTCCAATTTACTCCAGAATTGTTCAAATCTATAGGAATACTTGGTTTTAATTTGTCTGATGAAGGCAATAAAAACTTTTCATTTTTATGTTTCTTAATCAATTTTATCAACTCAGGAAAATCTTTTGTGCCAACATAAATTTTACGTTTTCTGTAAACTACATATTTCTGTAAATAGTAAGCTACAGCTTCAGATTGACAAAAATATTTCATATCATCTGGCATTTTAAAACGCATTTCTTCAGCAATCCTAAATAAATGATCAACTGCATTTCTGCTTGTTAAAATAATAGCTGTAAAGTTTTTTAAATCG
>JANQTK010000329.1 GCA_030731695.1 Polaribacter sp. | reverse complement strand
GATTTGTAGGACAAGACACCTTCAATTATGTACCAGGAAATGATAGAAATGCGTTGGTATTAGTAACAGTAACGGTAGGAAATCCTACACCACCTTCAACAACTCCAACAGCAGTTGATGATACAGCAGCAGCTGTTCAAAACGGAGGAGCAGTTACCATCACCGTATTAAGCAATGATAGTTTTGGAGCAGAAGGTCCAAGTGCTACTCACCCGTTAACATTTAAAAACGGAAGTTTAGTGAATGCAAGTACTGAAGGCGGAAATATTACAATTTTAAACAATGAAGTTGTGTACACACCAGCTAAAGACTTCAATGGAACAGACACTTTTGAATATACGATCACAGATGTAAGTGGAGACGCTTCAACAGCAACAGTTACTATTACTGTGAGTGCTTCATCAGTAGTATCAGTACCAACAGCCGTAAATGATGCAGCAACAGTAGCAGGTAATAGCACCTTAAATGTAATTGATGTATTGGTTAATGATACTGCAGGATTGGATGGGTACATAGACAATGGATTGACCTTGAGAAACGGGACCTTAACAGGAGCAAGTACTGAAGGTGGATTGATTGCTGTGGACACAAAAAACACAAATAACACTTCAGATGATGAGTTTACCTATTCACCAAAAGCAGGATTCACAGGAACAGATACTTTTGAGTATGTAATTACAGATGCAAGTGGAGACGCTTCAACTGGAGTTGTAACGGTGACTGTAACAAGCCCTACTGCTTTATTAAATACACCAACAGCGATGGATGATACTGCAAGTGTAGCTGTAGACAGTACTGGAAATGTATTAGATGTATTATCAAATGATACTCCAGGTACAGATGGTTATGCAGCATTACCAATAGCATCAGCAACAGTAACTACTGTAGGTGCAGGTACTGTATCTATCGATGGAAATAATGATCTTGTTTTTGAACCAACAACTAGTTTTGAAGGAATTGCGATTATAGAATATACCATTGAAGATGCAGATGGAGATACTGATACAGGTATAGTAACAGTAACTGTAGGAAATCCTACACCACCTACACCACCTTCAACAACTCCAACAGCAGTTGATGATACAGCAGCAGCTGTTCAAAACGGAGGAGCAGTTACCATCACCGTATTAAGCAATGATAGTTTTGGAGCAGAAGGTCCAAGTGCTACTCACCCGTTAACATTTAAAAACGGAAGTTTAGTGAATGCAAGTACTGAAGGCGGAAGTATTACGATTTTAAACAATGAAGTTGTGTACACACCAGCTAAAGACTTCAATGGAACAGATACTTTTGAATATACGATCACAGATGTAAGTGGAGATGCTTCAACAGCAACAGTAACAATTACAGTAAGTGCTTCATCAGTAGTATCAGTACCAACAGCGGTAAATGATGCAGCTACAGTTGCTGGAAACAGTACCTTAAATGTAATAGATGTATTGGCTAATGACACTGCAGGATTGGATGGTTATATAGACAACGGATTGACCTTGAAAAACGGAACCTTAACAGGAGCAAGTATGGAAGGTGGATTGATTGCTGTGGACACAAAAAACACAAATAACACTTCAGATGATGAGTTTACCTATTCACCAAAAGCAGGATTCACAGGAACAGATACTTTTGAGTATGTAATTACAGATGCAAGTGGAGACGCTTCAACTGGAGTTGTAACAGTAACAGTAGGTTCTTTACCAGCATCAGGGTATACACCTGATACTGCAACAGTAACACAAAATTCTACAAACAACATCATTGATGTAATGGCAAATGATACTGATGATGCAGGTTTTGGTCCAGCTGACACTCGTTTTTTAATTGAGAGTGTAGATCATTTAACAGGAACCACTGCCCAAGGAGGAACAGTAACATTAGAAACCTACAACACCCCAGATACTAGTGATGATGTAATTCTATATACTCCTTTAGCAGGATTTGTAGGACAAGACACCTTCAATTATGTACCAGGAAATGATAGAAATGCGTTAGTGTTAGTAACTGTAACTGTAACACCTGCAGTTATAGTTAATGGAACTCCAACTGCAGTTAATGATACGTACTCAATTGATAGAACTGGCGGAACAGGACCTGCAATTGTATATATCGATGTAACAGCAAATGATAGTTTTGGAACAGACGGACCAAATGCAACGCATCCATTAACATTGATCAACGGAAAAACAGACACCGCTTCAAACGGAGGTAGACGTATTAAAATAGATGACAATGGAACACCAAATGATTTAACAGATGATAGAATAGCGTATTATTCAACAGACAACTCATCTTTTACATCTGATTCATTTACCTATACAATCACAGATGCAAGTGGAGATGCTTCAACTGCAACAGTAACAATTACCTTATCAGCAACCTCTCCTAAAACAGGAGGAGTGAATAGCTTTGACAACTTTACGGTAAAAGACAATGCGTTTGTTACTTATCCAAACCCAACAAAAGGAGCGCTGAAATCGGTATTGTTTAGTACCATCTCAACAAAAGCAACCGTGCTATTATTTGATATTACTGGTAAAACCATTTACAAAGCAAATACCAATATCGTGAAAGGGAAAAATGAATTGGACTTTAACTTTCAAGCAAAAGGAATCTTATTCTTGAAAATTGTAAGTCCTGAGATGAACTTTGGAGTATCTAAAGTAGTATTCGAATAAATACATAATCATATCAAACAAAAAAAAAGGTGAAGTTTTTGAACTTCACCTTTTTTTATTTCTATTAAAAAAAGGGATCTATCTTAACTGAAAAATGTAATTCTTTAAGTAAAACCTTTTTTAATGAAGGAAATGTTTGTAATAAATTTCAAAATCCAAATATTTTAAACTATCAAAAATCAGAAAACTCTACCCTTAACAATATGAATTTTTGATATCTGTTTATTTTTGTAATAGTAATTTTCCGCATGCATAAATCCATATAAGTACTATACCAATTTAGGGTTGAATTTCCTTTTTCTCTAGGAAACGATATTGCAAGAGCAGTAGAAAAATATAGCAAAAGACAAAGATTGTTTTATAAAACCTTAATGATTGTTTTTGTAATTACATCTGATTTGTAAATTTTAATGTTTTGTATCACTTATTATTATTTTTTTTACATTACAGCTTGCATAAAATAAAACAAAGATCCTACAATTCAAAAGCAGCTAAAGTCTGAATACTAGAATTTTATTAATAAGGAGAATTATTAAAAGACCCTATTTATATTGTTGATTTTTAATTTTTTAAGATTAAAAATTGTTTAAATATTTATTTTAAATCCCTATCTTCTTAAATCTATTACTAACTAACCAAACTAAATTTATATGAAAAACCTATTTTATCTATTTATTTTATTGTTTGCATTTTCAATTAATGCCCAAACAAAACACACAATAACTCTTAATGTTGATACTTCGAATATTACAAATGGTAATATTTCCCAAACCTGTGACTTTGGTCAAGATGAAGAAATATCAAACGAAAATTTTACGATACAAGTAAGTATTGGTGATATCGTTGAATGGGTAGGAGTGTCAACTTCATCTTCCGAAGATACTGTAGAAATTATTTCAATAAATCATGAAGGTGGTGCAAGAGTATTTGATAGAAATATTTTAAGAGATAATAATGGTGTTGTTACAGGTGTGGTTTCTTCAGGAAGACCAGGTGATTATCAAAAATACAATGTTAAATTTAGAGTCTATAGAAATGGAAGCAGATTGAGTGGTGTTTTTAAAATAGATCCTAAAATTATAATTAAACAGTGATACAAAACAAATCATGTTTAAAAAATTGAATTTGTTTTATAAAAGTATAAAAATTGCCCTTTTTTTGGGCATTTTTTGTTTTAATATAAATTATTTAAAGGCACAAGTAGTTAATGCCGATAGTTTAGAGCAAAAGTATCTTAAAAATCAATTTCTTGTCAACAAAGAATTAAGCATCCTTCGCTCATTATCTAGAGAGCTTAAAAATCCACAAAAAAAATTAAAGTACAGCCTGTTATTAATCAACAAATCTAAAAAACTAGATTCTGTTTATTACTTGTATGATGCATTCATGCAAAAAGGAAATGCATATCGATTAAAAAGCGATTTAACGAAAGCTTTAGAATCCTTTTTTGAAGCGGCTAATATTGCACAACAATTAGACAGTGTTAGAGAAGTAGCTTTGGCTAAAATTACTGTTGGTGATGTTTATTCCATTATGGGAAATCATAATAATTCAGTAAAATATTATGAGGATGGCATCAATGTTTTAAGAGAAATTAAAACTGATTCAATTAATCTTGCCTCAGCATTGTTAAATGCAGGAGATGAATATTTTAATGAAGGTAAGTATGATACTGCAATGAACCTTTTTTACGAATCAAGTTTGATTTGCAATCTTATTGATTTTAAAATTGGTAAAGCCTATAATTTGGGGAATATAGGGATGGTTTATGCCAAACAAAACAAACCAAAATTAGCGGAAGCAAATATTAATGAGGCAATTGCAATTTTAGAAGGAGAAAAAGATTATTATCCTATTTCTGTGTACTTAGATTTTGTCGCTGAAATTTATCTAAACAATAAAAAATATTCGTTAGCATTAAATTACTCTAAAAAAAGTTTAGAGCTGGCAAAAAAATACCAATTAAAAGATCAAATTAGTAAAGCAAACCTAATGCTTTCTAATATTTATGAAAATTTAGACAACGCTGAGGAATCATTATACCATTACAAAGAGTACATCACTTTTAAGGACAGTGTTAGTAATATTTCGAGTGTTCAAAAAATTGCCAATTTAAGAACAGAATATGAAGTTTCTAAAAAACAGATAGAAGTTGATTTATTTAAGCAACAAAAAGAAAATGAACGCGTAGTTTCTTTATCAATTTTAGGTGGCTTATTTTTGATGTCTTTGATAGCTTTCGGTTTGTATAGAAGAAATAGATTTATCAATAAAACTCGAAAAATTATTGATGAGGAAAAAGAAAAATCAGACAAATTATTACGAAATATTTTGCCTGATGAAATTGCAGAAGAATTAAAAATTTACAATAAAGTAGAAGCCAAAAGATATGAATCTGTTACAGTCTTATTCACTGATTTTAAGGAATTTACCAAATATTCAAAAATATTAAGTCCCGAGAAATTAGTTGAAACGGTAGATATGTATTTTTCTGAGTTTGATAGAATTATAGAAAAATATAATCTAGAAAAAATAAAAACCATTGGTGATGCCTATATGTGTGCTGGAGGATTGCCTATACCTTCTGAAAATCATGCTGAAGATGTTGCTAAAGCTGCAATAGAAATTAAGAATTTTGTAAAAAAAGTAAAACAAATGCATGGGGTTAATGAGGTTCGTTTTGATATTAAACTAGGCATGCATTCGGGACCAGTTGTAGCAGGAATAGTTGGTCAAAATAAGTTTTCTTACGATATTTGGGGAGATACTGTTAACGTGGCCTCAAGAATAGAATCTTCTAGTGAATCTGGAAAAATTAATGTATCACAAACTACTTTTGAACTTTTGAAAAATTTGTATAGTTTTGAGGAAAGAGGCGAAATAAGTATAAAAAACGGAGGAGAAATTAAAATGTACTTTTTAAATGACAACAACGAATCATAATATGCAAGACACAAATAATTATTGGGAGCAATTAGAAAGGTTAGAAAAACTCATTAGAGCATCAGAATTAAAAGCTGGCATACTCTTTTCTTTTCACAGTCTTATACTTGGTATTTTTGTGGATCGAATTGGAGTTTTAGAAAGTGCTTTTACAAATAGTACTTTGTTTGTGGCTTTTGCAACATTGTGGATTATAGCAGTATTAATATCTATTTACTATTGTTTTAAATGTTTTCAACCAAATTTGGAGTTAAAGTATGATACGAATGTTTTCTTTTTTAGTGATGCAGCTCATAAGTTTGACAATGTGCAAACCTTTACCAAAGAAATTACTACCATTTGTATGTCAAATGATGAAATTGTAGCGAAATTAAGCGAACAAATTCATGCCGAAAGTATTATCATCGATAAAAAGTTTTACAACGTAAAAAAGGCCATACAATTTTTTGTACTAAGTTTTGTATTCTTAGTAATAATGATGGCTGTTTGGGTTTTTGAAGTAGTATTTTTAAAATAATTAGAAAGTATTTTTTACCAAAATCTCCTCAAAATCATCCGTTTTTTCAGCATTTGTAAAAATAACGGATGCTTCTTGGGGCGGTGTGGTTAATTTTCGTTTCGATAAATCAATCCAAGCGCCATACACTTTAATAACTGCTGCAAATTTTCCAGCTTCATTAAACACTTCATGCACAAGTTTCCAGCGTTCATTATTTTTAGATACTCCAGCCAATTTGATGTTTACAGTAATGTTTTCGCCCATCAATATTTCTTTTCGAAAGGAGGTTTCTTCGGTAAATAAAATTGGACCTATGTTGTGTTTTGTAAAATCAGCTATCGAAAATTGTTGCGCTGCAAAATAACGAACTCTTACTTCTGCAGCATATTCATTATAGGCTGTATGACGCATGTGTCTGTTTGGATCAAAATCCGACCATTTTGTGGCAAAACTTACTTGGTAGTTCATCTATTTAAAAATAAAAAAACCTGACGCAAAACATCAGGTTATAGGGTTTATAATATGATTATTAGTTTTTTACGATCGCAGTTTTTTTGCTAAGTTTTAGTTCGCTCAACACATTTAAAGCCTCAGATATATACATGTCTTTCATTAAATTTTTGTGCCATGCTGCTCTTTTTGTCTCTAAATCTTTGTTTTCTTTTAATAAAGCCAATTCATATTTTGGCGATGCAAAGGTAACATCAGCCTTAAATTCGAAAACAGAGGTAAATTGTTTGGCTTCTTTTTCTTTAGCTTCATTTTCTTTTACAAACTTTTCATAGTTCAATGAAAAAGAAGAATTGTCTTGATTTTCTTTTAGCCATTTTGCATATTCATTGATCTTGATAAATTTCTCATTAGAAGCAATTCGTTGTTTGCTGTTGTAGACTACATCACCAAAATTAGAGTAGGAGTTGGCTTGCTTGTAATTTGCTTGCGCAACTTTGTCCCAATTTAGAGCGCCTTCTAAATCACGTTCTCCGTTTTTTAAATAACTCAATCTTGTTGGCATGGCAATATCCGAATACACACCTTCTTTTTGGGTTGAGCCACCATTAATTCTGTAAAACTTTTGAATGGTCATTTTTAAAAAGCCCAAGTCTTTTTCATATTTCGGATAAAACTGATTGATGGGCAATATGTTTTGTACAGTTCCTTTTCCATACGTTTGATTGCCTCCTAAAATCACAGCACGTTTGTAATCTTGCATGGCAGCTGCAAAAATTTCGGATGCTGAAGCCGAAAACTCATTCACCAAAACAACTACAGCTTTGTCCCATTGTGTTTTTGGGTCAGTATCACTTTTAATCACAGGATTTTCACCTCGATATTGCACTTGTACAATTGGACCTTCATCAATAAATAATCCTGAAATTTCAATGGCAGTTTTTAAAGAGCCACCTCCATTATTTCGTAAATCGATGATCAAGCCTTCAACACCTTCCGATTTTAAACGCTCAATTTCTTTTTCCATGTCTTTGGCAGAGTCTCTGTAATTTTCATCTGAAAAATCAATGTAAAAACTTGGCAAATCAATAATGGCATATTTTTTATTGTTTTTCATTACAATGCTCGATTTTACAAAAGTTTCCCCCAACTCAACTACATCTCTTATGATCGCAATTTCTTGAATTGTACCGTCAATTTTTTTCTTAACAGTCAAACGCACTTCTGTTCCTTTTGGACCTTTGATGAATTTAATGGCATCATCCAAACGCATACCAACAATGTCCAAAGGCTCTTTATTTCCTTGGGCAACTTTTAGAATGATATCGCCTTCTTCTAAATCACCTTGTTTCCATGCAGGACCTCCTGAAACCAGTTCGAAAATTTGAGTGTAGATTCCTTTTTTTTGCAAACGAGCTCCAATTCCTTCTAATTTCCCAGAAATATTTTGGTCAAAAACCTCTTTTACATTGGGTTGCATGTAGGTTGTGTGTGGGTCAAAACCACTAACTATTGCATTTAAATAGGAAGAAAACCAATCTTCATGTTCTAATTCTTCAATTCGTACATACAATTCGTCCATGCTTTTTAGCACTTCTGCTCTTGCTTCTTTTTCGAGGGTTGCAAATGATTTTACTGTATAGTTTTTGTCCTTTTTAAGTTTGTCTTTTTCTAGGGCAGTTTGTTCTTGAATTTTGTCTAAAGTTTGCAGTTTTAGCTGCTTTCTCCAATAATCATATAATTCGTTGTAATTTTTTGCAAATGGAATTTTTTCGTAATCCAAATCAATCGTTTCTTCTCTTGTATAATCAAAAGGCTTGTCTAAAATTCCGCCATAGTAACTTTTTGCTTTTTTAACCCTTTCTAAAAAACAATTGTATACTAAGTTATAAAAACTCAAATCATCTTTTAATAACTGATTGTCAATCTGAAACTTATATCTCGAAAATTCTTTGATATCATCTTGAGTGAAATATCTTTTACTAGGATCTAAACCTTCAATAAAAGTATTAAAAACGTGTTCTGAAAAAGAATCGTTCATGTCTTTAACCACGTAATGACCGCGAGTTAAAATATTTTTTAAAACAAAAATCAACACTTTGTCCTTTTCAGGATCGTTATTTTTATCAACTTTTTCTTTGGCAATTATTCCTGCACTATTCAGTAAAAAAAGAAATGCAAGGAGGGTAAAACTTAATTTAAAATTCGACTTCATAAATCTGCGTATTTGTATTTTATTTTTTTTGTTTGAAAGCACTAAAATAGTGCCATTTATTAAATATTAAGTTGTTTTTTTATAAATTCCATAGAAAATTTCATAAATCACTTTTCCATTTTCATCAACAGTGGTCCATATTTGTGTAACAGTATTGTCTTTATTCTTTTTCCATGTTATTTGATTTGCAAAACTTCTAGGACTTGCTTTAACAAGATCACTTTTCAAGATCATTTTTCCATCTTTAAAATGACCTTTTAAATTCATGATAAACCCAGTATTGTCAATCCAAATTTGGTTCCAAGTGTCGTCTTTTGAATTGTAATAATTATAACTTGTTCCTGTGTTTTTACTCAGTTTGGCCACCCAATTTTCTTGCAAAACACAATCGTCTTGAAGTTTTGTAACGTTATTTGTCCCCACTACATCTCCTTCTTTGTCGTAAACTTTCCAATTTCCTTCCCAAAAATCGAATTGTTCATATTTTTCTCCTGAACAAGGAATATCTTTCTGATTTTGAGCAACTAAAATTGCCGAAATTGACATCAAAAAAATGCAACTAAATAGGTTTTTATATACGTTCATAGCGAGTAATTTACTTTCATTACAATAGTATATAATTTTATATAGCTTTACTCTTTACAAAATGTTAAAAAGAAATTTGTATAAAATAATTTACATTTGTATCCTAAACCATAATTATGCAAGAAAAACCCTTAATTTTAGTTACAAATGATGATGGAATTACAGCGCCAGGAATTAGAGCATTGATTAAAATAATGAATACAATTGGCGATGTTGTAGTGGTTGCGCCTGACAGTCCTCAAAGTGGTATGGGTCATGCAATTACTGTCGATAATGTATTAACCTGCAATCCAATAACCATTGATGATGGGCCTCAACTAGAGTATACTTGTTCTGGAACACCTGCTGATTGTGTAAAAATGGCTGTAAGTGAAATCTTAAATAAAAAACCTGATTTGTGCGTTTCAGGCATCAATCACGGTTCAAATTCATCTATAAATGTGATTTATTCTGGCACAATGAGTGCTGCCATTGAGGCTGGTATTGAAGGGATTCCTGCCATCGGATTTTCGTTACTAGATTTTAAATGGCATGCCGATTTTAGAGCTTGCGAAGATTTTGTAAAAAAAATTACGTTAAATACTTTACTGAATGGCTTGCCAGAAGGAATTGTGTTGAATGTAAATATTCCGAGTGTAAAAAAAGAGGAGTTGAAAGGAGTAAAAATTTGCAGACAAGCCATGGGTTTTTGGAAAGAAACTTTTGACAAACGAAAAAGTCCTTTTGGCAAAGAATATTATTGGCTTTCTGGTGAATTTATCAATAAAGACAAAGGACAAGATACAGATGTGTATGCGTTAGAAAATAATTATATTTCAGTGGTGCCTGTGCAATTTGATTTGACAGCACATCACATGATTCAAAAATTGAATTCTTGGGAACTGTAAAAAAGGACATATTTATTGGATTTTTAGTGGCTTTTTTTGCCACATTTGGAGGAATATTTTTTTATGTAGAATATTTCTCAAGATATTCTTTTGATGAAACTTTACAGATGATTGCTGACGGAAATTTATATGGAAAAGTATTATCAATTGCGGCAATACCAAATCTTTTTGTTTTTTTTATTTTTTTGAAAAAAAACCAAGATGACAGAGCGAAAGGCGTTGTTTTAGCTACTATTTTAATTGCTTTAACAACATTAATTTTAAAGTTTTTCTAGATGAAATACTACATTATTGTAGGTGAAGCCTCAGGTGATTTGCATGGTTCAAACTTAATGAAAGCGCTTTTTGAAGAAGACGAAACTGCTGATATTCGTTTTTGGGGTGGAGATTTAATGCAAAATGTTGGCGGAACTTTAGTAAGTCATT
>JANQTK010000328.1 GCA_030731695.1 Polaribacter sp. | reverse complement strand
CGTTTTTGGGGTGGAGATTTAATGCAAAATGTTGGCGGAACTTTAGTAAGTCATTACAAAGAAAGAGCTTTTATGGGTTTTTTTGAAGTGATTGCAAACCTTTTCAAAGTACTTCAATTTATCAAATTTTGTAAAGAAGATATTGCCAAATTTCAGCCTGATGTCGTTGTTTTTATTGACAATTCAGGATTCAATTTACGCATCGCAAAATGGGCAAAACAACAAGGATTTAAAACCAACTATTATATTTCTCCACAAGTTTGGGCAAGTAGAGCTGGAAGAGTGGAAGACATCAAAAGAGATATTGACAAAATGTTTGTGATTTTACCTTTTGAAAAAGAGTTTTACAAACACTTTAATTATGAAGTTGCTTTTGTTGGACATCCTTTAATTGATGCCATTGCCGATAGAACACAAGTAGATATTTGGGATTTTCGCAATCATTACAATCTTGATGAACGTCCAATTATTGCCATTTTACCTGGAAGTAGAAAACAGGAAATCACAAAAATGTTGGATGTAATGTTGTCAATTATTGACGATTTTAAAGAATATCAATTTGTGATTGCTGGAGCACCAAGTCAAGATTTTTTGTTCTATAAACAAATTATAGGTGACAAAAAGGTTGCTTATATCAACAATAAAACCTACGATTTATTGAGTGTTTCAAAAGCTGCATTAGTAGCTTCAGGCACTGCAACTTTAGAAACAGCCTTATTTAAAGTACCACAAGTAGTTTGTTATAAAGGCGGATTTATTTCGTACCAAATTGCAAAAAGAATCATCACATTAAAATTTATTTCATTGGTAAATTTGATTATGGATAAAGAAGTTGTCACAGAATTAATCCAAAATGACTTTACTAAAGAGCATCTAAAAAAAGAACTTTCAAAAATTTTAGACCCAAATCAAAGAAAAAAACTATTTTTGGACTATTATGAACTAGAAACAAAATTAGGAGGAAAAGGAGCCTCAAAAAAAACAGCGAATATGATTGTGAGTGATTTAAAAATGACAGAGTAAATGAGTATAAGATATGTTTTTTTACTAGTAATAATACTTGTTTTTGGCGCTTGTTCATCTACAAAAGATGCGTATTCTAACAGTTCAAAATCAATTATAAAAATCAATAATGTTGTTGATTTTGCCTTGAAACACGAAGGTGTTAGATACAGATATGGAGGAACTACAGATAAAGGAATGGACTGTTCAGGATTGGTTAGTACCTCTTTCAAAGAAGCAAACATTATTTTGCCAAGAAGTTCTAGAGACATGGCAAAAGCAGGGGTTGAAGTGGCTTTACTAGATGTAAAAAAGGGAGATTTGGTTTTTTTTGCAGCTAGAAATAGAAAGAAAATAGTAGATCATGTAGGTTTGGTTATCTCAAATAAAGATGGTGACATAAAATTTATTCATTCCTCTACTCAAAGAGGTGTAATTATTTCGTCAATTTCAGAAAATTATTGGCAAAGAACCTACGTAAAAGCGGTTACATTTTTTTAATAAACTTTTCAATAAAAATAGTAACTTTAACTCGCTATGAGAAAGTTACTTCGTTTTTTACCCTTCCACTTTGCTGTATGCCTAATTTTGGGTATTTACACTCAATTATTCTTAGAAATTTGGCAGTTTAATTTTGCTATATTTTTATGGATTCACGGACTTTTTCTGTTGATTTTGGGATTGGTTCATCATAAAAAAATACGCACTTTTTTGGCATTTGGGTATTTTTTCTTTGTTGGAATTTCAACCGTTTTTATTCAAGATGATACCAATTATTCTAATTATTTTCTTAGTTTATCAAAAGAAAATTCATGGGCAGTTTTAAAAGTTGATAAAGTTTTAAAATCGAGCAGTTTTCATCATAAATATCAAGTAAAAGTTATAGAAGTTGATCAACAGAAAACCAGAGGAATTGTCCTTTTAAATATAGAAAAAGACAGTTTTTCAAAGTATTTGAAAGTAGACGAATTGATTCTTGTAAAACCTGCTTTTAGTGAAGTAAATGCACCATTAAATCCGCATCAATTTGATTATCAAAAATACCTAAAAAACCAAGGAATTCATCAGCAACTCTTTGTCGGAAAATCTGACTTTTTACACCTAGGATTTGGTTCAAGAACATTGAAAGGTTGGGCTGATGAATTTCGGGAATTTGTGCAATTTTCATTGAATGCCTATAATTTTCAAACCAATGAAAAAGCCGTTATAAATGCCTTATTATTAGGTGAAAGAAAAGAAATTTCTAAAGAGTTATTAACGGATTATTCCAATGCAGGAGCCATTCATATTTTAGCAGTTTCGGGTTTACACGTTGGAATTATTTTGCTTTTGTTATTGAAGCTTTTTGGTTTTTTAACCTATTTTAAAAACGGAAAAACAGTACAAACATTGCTCATAGTTCTTGTTTTGTGGATGTTCGCTTTTATAGCAGGATTGTCAGCTTCAGTAGTTAGAGCGGTAACTATGTTCTCGTTTTTAGCAATTGGACAACAGTTTGGGAGTAAAAGAGTCATCCTTTTTTCGTTATTTTCTTCGTTATTTATACTACTTATTTTTAAACCGCTTTTTTTGTTTGATGTTGGTTTTCAATTGAGTTATTTGGCGGTTTTAGGAATTATTACCATTCAACAAAAAGTGTATCATTTTGTTCAATTTAACTCAAAAATTATTGATTTTTTCTGGCAAATTACGTCAGTGTCAATAGCTGCTCAAATAGGAGTTTTACCTTTAAGTTTGTATTATTTCCATCAGTTTCCTGGTTTATTTTTTCTTTCAAACATGGTTATTATTCCTGTTTTAGGGTTTGTTTTAATGATGGGGATTTTGATTATTTTTCTTTCAATTTGTAAAATTTTACCATCATTTTTAGCTGATTCCTATGGATTTATTATTTCCATAATGAATGGTTTTGTGAATTGGATTTCGAATCAAGAGGCATTTTTATTAAAAGATATTTCTCTTTCTTTTTCAGTACTTTTAGCAAGTTATGGAGTCATCTTTTTTGGTGTTCGGTTTTTACAACACCAAACAACAAAAAAGGCATTGCTTGTTTTAGGAAGTGTAATTGTTTTTCAAAGCGTCATTTTATTTGAAAAATTTGAAAAACATCAAACAAAAGAGTTCGTTGTTTTTCATAAAACAAAACATACACTTTTGGGATTCCGAAATTCTAATAAAATCGAAATTCTTCACAATTCAGATAGTTTACAACAGCTACATTCTGTAACAAATTCGTATAAAATTGGTGAAAATATAACAACATCTTTTAAAATAATAGATGCAGCTATTTTTCAATTCCAAGGTCAAAATATTTTACTGATTGATAGTTTGGGAATTTATCAAATCCAAAATTTGAAAAATCCGATAGTTATTTTGCGAAATTCTCCTAAAATAAATGTGGAGAGAATGATTTTAAAAATTCAACCAAGTATACTTATTGCTGACGGAAGTAATTTTAAATCGTATGTTGATCGTTGGAAAAAAACATCCGAAAAAATGAAAATACCATTTTATTACACAGGAGAATTGGGCGCTTATCGATTGAAAAATTAAGGATTCAATTTGCTTTTAAAACTCTTTTCAAACTCATCCCAAGTGGTGTCATTGTAGGCTTCTGTTTTAAAAAAAGCCAAGATTTTTTCAAAACGCTCTTTGGTTAAATAACCTGGAATTTTTTGCAATAATTCTTCCTTTTGGGTTAAAAAAATGGTTGTTGGATAGGAAAGTTTTCCTTCTAAAAAAGCCACTGCAAGTTCATGATATTCTGTTCTTCCTTGTTGTTTATATTTAAAAGTATGGCCTTTGTATTTGATATCTTCTTTGCCTTCACCATTCAATTTGATGGCGTAAAAATGCTTATTGATATATGCTGCAATCACACTATTTTCATAGGTTTCTTTGTCCATTTTTTTGCAATACCCACACCAATCAGTATACACATCAATTAAAATAGGTTTTGGATTGGTTTTGTTCAATTCAATCGCTTTTTCAAACGAAAGCCAATTCACTTTTTCCTGAGAAAAAAGAGAAAAACCTATGAAAAGGAATGTAAATAGTATTTGGTATTTTTTCATGTTTCTATCGTCGAAAACTCGATCCAAAAATACAAATAAAATGCAAATACAACGAGTATTTAACTTGTTAAACAAGTCATAATTCACATCAACAGGCATAAAAAAACCTCATAAAGTTTATTTTTATGAGGTTTTTATAGGTGAAAAATAATTTTAGTGTACGTTTCCAAGTAATTTTTTCATCAAAGGCGACATCAATAAAACAATGGCTCCTGCACCTAATGCATACATTGCAATTAAGTGAAAACCATCAGTATAAATGGTCAATGTTTCTAATCCGCCAACATTAATATCTGTACTTTCTACAGCTAATTGTTCGCCAATAAAGCCTACTATTTGAAAAGCAAAAGCCGATGATAAAAACCAAACTCCCATCATAAATGCCACTATATTTTTAGGCGACAAGTCTGTAATTTTAGACAAACCAACTGGCGACATAAACAATTCTCCAATAGAAATTATGAAATACATAATCAACAAATACGCAAAAGGTACCATTCCATTTTCATCTGCACTAGCACCACTTATTGAAAGAATGTAAAAACACAAACCTGCTAAAAGCAATCCTAAACCAAATTTATAAGGAGTTCTTGGATTCATTCCTTTTTTTGATAAATATCCCCACAATAACGAAATTGGAATTGCTAAAACAATTATAAACATTGAGTTTAGAGCGTTTGTTTGACTTGCTGACATAATTCCATCTAAAGCAACATTTCTAGATGCAAACAACGTAATTACACTTCCTGATAGTTCATGAAAACCCCAAAAAAGCGTCATAAAAAACGTGATTAATACTGCCATTATTAATTTTTTTCTAGCATCAGATTCTAATTTTGCCATGATGTAAATTAAGTATGCTAAAACAGCAAAACCAATAAATTTAAAAATACCACTTACATAATTTTGTTGCCAAGATGCCAACAGATAAGCAATTCCAGGTGCACAAAGAAAAGCAATGATTGGAATCAACGTTTTTTGTGGAATTCCTACTACTTTCTTTTCGTAAACTGCTTTGTTTAAAGGCATTCCTCTATCTCCAAAAACATTCTTTTTAATTCCACTCCAAAAGAAAAATAAACCAGTTAACATTCCAAATCCTGCCAATCCAAAACCATAATGCCATCCATATTCAGCAGCTAACCAACCACACAATAAAGGAGCTACGAATCCTCCAATATTAATTCCCATATAGAAAATTGTAAAACCCGATTCTTTTCTGACATCTCCTTCTTTATATAATGAACCTACAAATGTGGAAATATTAGGTTTAAAAAATCCGTTTCCAACAACAATAAAGGCTAAGGCTAAAAAGAAGGCAATATCATTTTGAATTGCCAATACAAAATGTCCTAACGCCATTAAAATACCTCCTAAAAAAATAGAAGCTCTCATTCCTAAAATTTTATCAGAAATCTGACCACCAATAACTGTTGAAGCATATACCAAAGAACCATAAGAAGCATATACAACAGCGGTTGCTGTGTCTCTTTCTACAATGGCTTTAAATATTTCTTGAACCATATACAGCGTAAGCAATGCACGCATTCCATAGAAACTAAAGCGTTCCCATAATTCAGCAAAAAATAAGTAAAATAATCCTTTTGGATGTCCAAACATTTCAGGTTCTTGAGATGAAATTGTGACTTTTTTGTCTAACATAATATTCCTTTTTGGGTTGATTTTTAAATTAATTCAATAAATGTGTTTCCACAAAATTCGTCATTTTAGTATATAAATTCAAACGCATATTTCTGCCTCTTCCAATTCCATGATCTCTGTCTGGAACTATAAACATATCAAATTGTTTGTTTTTTTCTATCAATGCATTGATCATTCTGAATGTATTTTGAACATGTACATTGTCATCTCCTGTACCATGAACTAACAAGAAATTTCCTTGTAATTTTTCAGCATAATTGATGGGCGAATTTTCATCATAACCTGCAGGATTTTCTTGAGGAGTTCTTAAAAAACGCTCTGTGTATACAGAATCGTAAAATCGCCAAGAAGTTACTGGAGCAACTGCAATTGCCATTGAAAAAATATCACTTCCTTTTAACAATGAATTTGTACTCATATGTCCACCAAAAGACCAACCCCAAATTCCTATTTTTTCTTTGTTGATAAAGGGCAATTCAGCCAGTTTTTTTGCAGCTGCAATTTGATCTTCAGTTTCGTATTTTACTAAATTTAAATAGGTTGATTTCTTGAAATCAGCTCCTTTATAACCTGTTCCACGACCGTCAACACAAACAACAATAATGCCTTTTTGAGCTAACATATTATGCCAGTAATCATTGGCTGCATTCCAAGAATTGCCCACTTGTTGCGAACCTGGACCTGAGTATTGAAACATAAATAATGGATATTTTTTTGTTGCATCAAAATCCAACGGTTTTATCATCCACATATTTAAATCATTTCCATTAATTTGAATTGTAGAAAACTCTTTTGGACTCATTTGATATCCTGCTAATTTTGCCTTTAAATCAGCATTGTCTACAATGACTTTTATTTTTTTTCCATCAGAAGAGAAAAGTGAATATACTGTAGGATTTGTTGCTGATTGAAAAGTATTGATAAAAAATTGTAAATTTTTACTAAAAGCAGCACTGTTTTGTCCGTCTTTTTCACTTAATAATTTTTTATTTTTACCATTCAGATTGATGGAATAAACGCCTCTATTGATAGATCCATTTTCTACAGATTGATAATAAATCGTTTTTTTAGCAGCATTAAAACCGTAATAGTTTGTTACTTCCCAATTTCCATTGGTTATTTGATTGATGAGTTTTCCATTGAAATCATACTGATAAATATGATTAAATCCATCTTTTTCACTTGTCCAAATAAAACTGTTGTCAGTTAAAAAAGTTAAGTTATCATGAACGTCAATATATGCTTTGTCAGTTTCGTTCAAAAGCAATTTTGAGCTGTTTTCTTGTGCATTCACTTTGTGTAACTTTAAATCGTTTTGATGACGGTTTAAGGTAGTTGCTACCAAGAAATTTGCATCATTTGACCATTTGATTCTTGGGATATATTCATAATCACCCAACTCAATTTTTTGAGTTTTGTTGGATGATACATTGAACATATGTAAAGTTACAATCGCATTTTTTTCACCCGCTTTTGGATATTTAAATACTTGCTGAGAGGGATACAAATCAGTACCCATAATGTCCATAGAAAAAGTTGGAACGGCAGTTTCATCAAATCTTAAAAAAGCCAAATGTTTGCTATCTGCACTCCATTCAAAAGCTCTTACAAAACCGAATTCTTCTTCATACACCCAATCTGTAATTCCATTGATAATGCTATTTTTCAAACCATCATTGGTGATTTGTGTAGTTGTATTTTTTGAAAAATCTTTGATAAAAATATTATTGTCTTTTGCATAAGCAACTTTTAGATTATCAGGAGAAAAAACAGGTTCCTGAATATGTTCACCAATCAATGTTGCTTTTTTAGATGCGATGTCATAGGCATAAAAAGTACCACTGTATGAGCGTCTAAAAATTTTAGTAAAATTGGTTCCTAAAATCAGTTTTGTTTCATCATCATTAAAACTATACGAAGAAAAGGAACTCATTTCTGGCAAATTTGCACTAGATACAATAGTTTCAACTTTTTCTAGAGTTTCGTAACTATATTTATCAACGGTAGTTTCCTTGGTTTGTGGATTATAGTTTAATAATGAATAAAAGTTTCCATTCATTGAATTCAGTGCATTCATTCTTTCAGCTGAAAAAGTGCCATTCCAAATTTCTGTCAAACTAATTTCCTTTGCATTTTTTGTTTCTGATTGATTAGTTTGCGCATTTGCAGTTTCAAAAGTGAGTAACAAAAAGCTAACGAGCATCAATGCGTTTTTCATGTTGTATTTAAATTTTATAAAAGTTTGCCAAGTTTACGAAATTATTGTCAAAAAATAGTGTTCTGTCTAATTTTACATCTTAAAAAACACTATTTTTTTAATGATTCCAAAAACGAAATTTTTTAGTTTCTTTTTTTTAGGACAATAAAAAAGCTTACCAATAGAATTGGCAAGCTTCTTAAAAAATAAGGTTTAGAGCTATTATTTTTCTTTTTTATCAACTACTTTATTTGATGTCTTGTCTTCATCACCAATAAATAAAGGAGTTTTTCCATCCGTAATTATTATTTTTGAGTTTAAAGATTTTGACAATTCTCTAAAAGCTTCAATAGCTTTTATTCTGATGATACCATCTGTTAAACCTTCAGTTAAAATAATTTGAGCATCTCTTTCTCCTTTTGCATTGATAATTTTTCTTTCTGCTTCTAATTTTTCTTGCGTTAAAACAAACTCCATTCTCATAGCATCTTGTTCGGCTTGTAGTTTTCTTTCTACGGAACTAGCTAGACCTTGTGGTAATTGAATCTGTTTCATCAATACAGCAATTAATTCTATGCCTTCTGCTTGTTTTTCAAGATTTAATTTCATTTTTTCTAAAATTTCTTTTTCAATATTTGCTCTCATTCCTGAGTGCATGTCTTTGGCATAAAATTTTGCACAAACATCAGATGCTGCAGATCTAAAAACACTAGTTATAATAGATTCATAATCTCTCCCTAAGTTTTGTAAAACAGATGCTACTTTATCTCCATGTAATCGATGTAAAATGGATATTTCCGCATTTACAC
This sequence comes from Polaribacter sp., assembly GCA_030731695.1. GTDB lineage: Bacteria > Bacteroidota > Bacteroidia > Flavobacteriales > Flavobacteriaceae > Polaribacter. The sequence continues at coordinate 1,939 of JANQTK010000328.1, read as the reverse complement.
TTAAGCCTTCTTTACTTGGTAAGCTTAAAAAAAGTTTGATGTTTTTTGTCTGAGTAGATTCTTTTACAACCTTACTTACAATAGGATTATAAAGAATGGTGCCTTGTGTTTTAACTTCAGGAGAAAATGTTCCTAACGTTTGTTTTATCCCTACCTCTCCTGGACGTATTACTGCGCAACTAGAGCATACTAGCCCTATGAGAATAATTGCAATGTTTCGATTTTTCATAATTATTAGAGTTTTAAGTTTTATAAATTAATTTAATTACTCTCAAATGTAATAGTAAAACAATTACAAAAGCGATAAGTATAATTGATTTTTCTTATGGGTAATCATCAAAAAAAATAGTTTAAGAATTTGATGTTAATTTGTCTTAAAATTTTATCATTTTGATTGAGATATATCTTTTTGATGATAAAATACAGCTGTTTTGATAAAGAAAAAATTCCAACATTTAAGCAATTTAAAGTCTATTACAAATAATTTTAAGGTTTAAACTAGATTCATTTATATTTGTTCTCTCAAGTTTACGGATATATAAATGACAAAAAATATTTCAGGATTTTCAAAACTTTCCAAGGAAGAAAAAATCGATTGGTTATCCAAAAATTTCTTTCAAAATCCTTCAGATGCTGTTAAAATTATCAAACAATATTGGAACGAAAATCAATCGTTGCAAAATTTACACGATGATTTTATTGAAAATACCATCACTAATTTTTACATGCCTTTCGGAATTGCGCCCAATTTTTTGATTAACGAAAAAGAATATGTGGTTCCAATGGTTACTGAAGAAAGTTCGGTAGTTGCAGCAGCTTCTTTGGTTGCAAAATTTTGGAGCACCAAAGGCGGATTTAAAACAATGGTTTTAGGAACTACAAAAATAGGTCAGGTTCATTTTATGTTTGCTGGACAAAAAGCAGATTTAGAAAGTTATTTTAGCGAAAATAAAACCGAATTATTTGCTGCAACTGCTTCCATCACTAAAAATATGGAAAAACGCGGAGGAGGAATTTTAGATATAGAATTAATTGATAAAACAGACAAATTAGCCAATTATTATCAACTCCACATCACTTTTGAAACCAAAGATTCTATGGGCGCGAATTTTATCAATTCGTGTTTAGAAGCGATAGCGAATAAATTTCGAAACGACGATATTGAAATTGTGATGAGTATCTTGTCTAATTTTGTTCCTGAGTGTTTGGTTCGTGCGGAAGTAAGTTGCAACATCCAAGATTTGGGAGTTGAAAATCCACAAAAATTTGCTGAGAAATTTTATCAAGCAGTAAAAATTGCTGAAATTGAACCTTATAGGGCAGTGACTCATAATAAAGGAATTATGAACGGAATTGATGCAGTCGTTTTAGCAACAGGCAACGATTTTAGAGCGATTGAAGCTGGTGCCCATGCTTTTGCATCACGTTCAGGAAACTACACAAGTTTGTCTCATTGCACTATTGATGATGGAATTTTTAAATTTTGGATAGAAATTCCGTTGGCAGTTGGCACTGTTGGTGGTTTAACTTCTTTGCATCCTATGGCAAAAATGTCTCTGGAAATGTTGCAAAATCCGTCAGCAAAAGAGTTGATGCAAATTATGGCAGCAGCAGGTTTGGCACAAAATTTTGCAGCTTTACGCGCATTGACAACCAAAGGAATTCAGCATGGGCACATGAAAATGCACTTGCAAAATATTTTAAATCAACTAGGAGCAACCAAAAAAGAGAAAAATGAATTGATTGAATTTTTTAAAAATCAAACAGTTTCGCATGCAGCAGTAGTTTCTAAGTTCAATGAATTGAGAACTCCTAAAGTTAGTTGGGTTGATTTTTTAAATGAATCTTTTATAAGAGAAAAATTGGGAAGTTTATCTCAAGATTCTAAACCCATTTTTGGGTTGATGAATGCCCAACAAATGATTGAACATTTGAGTGC
>JANQTK010000327.1 GCA_030731695.1 Polaribacter sp. | reverse complement strand
GAAGTTGTTTTTGATACTCCAGTAATTGGAGCTGAGGTTTTTAAAACCACCAATGGCGGAAAATCATGGAAAAAAACACATACAGGAAATATTGACGGATTGTACTCTTCTTATGGGTATTATTTTGGAGAAATTAGAGTGGATTTGCAAGATGAAAACAAAATTTATGTATTGGGTGTTCCTATTTTAAAATCGAAAGATGGTGGCAAATCATTTATTGGTATCAATGGAGAAAACGTACATTCTGACCATCAAGCATTGTGGGTAAATCCAAAAAAATCGGGACATTTATTGAATGGAAATGATGGAGGATTAAACCTATCTTACGATGATGGTGAAAATTGGAGCAAATTAAACGAACCTTCAGTAGGGCAATTTTATGCAGTGTATGTTGACAATCAAAAAGACTATCAAGTCTATGGAGGTTTGCAAGACAATGGAGTTTGGGTAGGAAGTCACAATGCTCGCATTGACAAGCGTTGGCATCAATCAGGACAAAATCCTTTTGAGTCAATTATGGGTGGAGATGGCATGCAAGTTCAGGTTGATGAACGTAATCCGAATATCGTTTACACAGGATATCAATTTGGAAATTATTTCAGAATTGATCGTAAATCAGGCAAAAATACCTACATCCAACCAAAACATACTTTAGGAGAATCTCCTTACAGATTCAATTGGCAAACGCCTATTTTATTATCAAAACACAATCAAGATATCTTATATTTAGGAGGCAATAAATTGCATCGCTCTTTAAATCAAGGTGATGATTGGGAGACCATTTCTGATGATTTGACAACTGGAGGCAAAAAAGGAAATGTAGCATTTGGAACCTTGACAAGCATTTCTGAAAGTCCGTTTCAATTCGGATTGTTGTATGTTGGTTCAGATGATGGTTTAGTTCATGTCACCAAAAACGGAGGAGGTTCGTGGGAAAAAATTTCAGAAAATTTGCCTCAAGGTTTGTGGGTTTCAAGAGTCATTGCTTCTGCGCATCAAAAAGAGCGTGTTTATGTAACCTTAAATGGCTACAGATTTGATGATTTTACACCTTATATCTATGTTTCTGAAGATTTTGGAACAACGTGGAAAAACATTGGGGAATCTATCCCAACATCATCTGTAAATGTTATTAAAGAAGATCCTGCAAACGAGAATGTTTTATATGTTGGCACAGACAATGGTGCTTATATTTCTTTTGATAAGGGGGCTTCTTGGGAAATTTTCAATAAAAACTTACCCAATGTTGCTGTGCACGATTTGGTGATTCAAGAAAGAGAAAAACACCTCATTTTAGGAACTCATGGACGTAGTTTGTACAAAGCAAATATTGCAAATCTGCAACTGTTTACAAAAGAGTTTCTGAATAAAAGAACTCATATTTTTAAGATGGAATCAATTCAAAAAAGAAACAATTGGGGTTCAGCTAGAAACGATTGGTCTGAAGTATATGTGCCAGAAATAACGATTCCTTTTTATGTTAATAGCGCTAGAAAAACAACTGTTGAAATTGCTATCAATGATTTGATTGTAAATACATTAATTGTTACACCAGATAAAGGATATAACGAAGTTTCATTTGATCTTTCTTTTAACGAAAAAGAAAAAAAAGCCTATGAAGATGCCAATAAAAATACCAAATTAGAAAAAGCTAAAAACGGCAAATTTTATTTACCAAAAGGAACATACACTGTAAAAATCGAAGACGAAAAAGCAACGTTTGAAATCAAGTAAATGAATAAAACGAGTATAATTTTCTTTTTATTCTTCTCGTATATTGCACATTCTCAAACGGATTTAAAAAGTTTTTTTGAGCTTTCAGCACCCAAAAGAAGTTGGGTGCTGTTGCATTCTTTAAAAGCAAAAAAAGCGTACGAAATTTCTGTTGAAGTAAAAAGAATTGCTGATTCTATTGGCAAAACAAACCTCTTGGATGGTGATGGTTCTGGAGGTCAAGTTGATGCATTTAGACACGCCTATTGGATGGCAAGATTGCGCCAAGAAATTGGAAAATCGGCTGCAAAATCGTTAGGAAAAGCACATGAAAAAGAAAATTATTTGATGTTTAAAAATCAAAAGTTAGAAGACGGATTTTTACCTGACGAAATTTCTTCGGAAATGGATTTGTTTAATAATACTCAAGGCTTGTTATTGATTAAAAAAAATAGTGATATTTCAAAAACTGGATTGATTTATAGAATCATAAATGCTATTCACGAAGGAAAAATGAAAATCATCAAAAAAGATAAAAACGGGCGTTTTTTAACTTGCGATGGAACT
>JANQTK010000326.1 GCA_030731695.1 Polaribacter sp. | reverse complement strand
CCCAAATAATCAGGTTGCAATGCTGCAACTTGTTGGATATTTTCCGTGTATTTCATTCCGCAAACTTTTAATAGCCCCCTTTCCCCCAAAGGGGGTAAGCCTGAAATTGCCGATTTATTTACTTCTTTGTTGTCCAAAACTTATTATTTTTTAATTTTCAAAATTCAATTTTTCAGAAGTGAGAGTTCCTTCCCTTTGGGAAGGTTAGGATGGGCTTATTATCGAATTTGACTAATAAATTCCATACAAGCTTCTCCTGGATTTTCTTCTTTCATGAAATTTTCACCAATTAAAAATCCTTGAAAACCATATTCTTTTAATCCGGTGATAATTCTTGGGTCAGAAATTCCGCTTTCTGAAACTTTTATTGATGAATCAGGAATTTGGCTTGCCAATTTGATAGAATGCTCTAAATCAACTTCAAAAGTGTTTAAATTTCGATTGTTAATTCCGATTATTTTATGATCTAAATCGCCAATTTTATCCAAATCTTCCTGAGTATGCACTTCATACAAAACTTCTAAACCTAGTTCTGCTGCTAATTTTCCGTAGTTTTTTAATTCCAGCGGAGTTAAGCAAGCTGCAATTAGTAAAATAACATCAGCCCCAATTGCTTTTGCTTCCACAATCTGAAATCCATCAACAATAAAATCCTTTCTTAAAATAGGCTTTTCTTGATTGATGACTCTTGCTTCCATCAAATCTGCCATAGTTCCTCCAAAAAAAGACACATCTGTTAAAATAGATTGTGCAGCAACATTTGCATCCAAATATCCCTGAGTTACATCAGCAATGGTTACTTTATCATTGATAATTCCTTTTGAAGGCGATTGACGTTTGAATTCTGCTATAATTCCTGTTGAATTCAAATCGAGCAAAGATTTTTCTAATGAAAAAACTTCCCTGTTAAAATTCGGACTTTCCACTAATTTTTTCAAAGGAACTTCTGCTCTTATTTTAGCAACTTCCTTTTTTTTGAATGCGATAATTTTATCTAAAATTGTCATATAAATAATTACGAATTTTGAATTAGTAATTCTAAACACTTTTTTGCTTTTAATCCTAAAAGCGAATTTTTTGCTTCCTCAAAAGCAGTTTCAAAATTTTTGGTTTCATCTACAATTTGAAGCGCAAAAGCGGCATTTGTTAACACCACATTATTTTGAGATTCTGTGCCATTTCCTTCTAAAATAGTTTTGAATATTTTAGAAGCATCAGCTACAGAATTTCCCCCAAAAATAGCTGACTGTTCAATTCTTTTCATTCCTAAATCTTCAGGAGAAATCATTTTTTCTCCAGTTTTAGTATATATTTTAAATCCACTTGTTAATGAAATTTCATCATAGCCATCCAATGCATGAATAATTCCATAATTGCTGTTTTCTTCTTGTAAAATATAATGATACAAGCGCGCCACTTCTAAATTGAACGTTCCTAAAAAATGATTTTGTGGTGAACTTGGATTCACTAAAGGACCCAAAATATTGAAAAATGTTTTTAAAGCTAACGCTTTTCTAGTTGGTCCAACTGCTTTCATTGCTGGATGAAATTTTGGCGCATGTAAAAAACAAATATTCGCTTTTTCTAATTGATTTTTTAAAATCTGCTCATCATTGGTGAATTTGTAACCAAAACTCTCTAACATATCAGAAGAACCGGATTGTGATGACACAGAATAATTACCATGTTTTGCCACTTTTTGTCCAGTACCTGCAACTACAAATGACGTCAAAGTGGAAATGTTAAACGTATTTTTTCCATCACCGCCAGTTCCAACAATATCAATGGTATTATAATCTGAAAAATCGACTTTTATCGACAAATCTTTCAATGCTTCTCTAAAACCCGAAAGCTCATCAACCGAAATTGGTCGCATCATAAAAACAGTCATAAATGATACTAAATGAGCATCATTGTATTTTTCAGCAGCAATGTCTTGCAGCACTTGTTTTGCCTCCGCTTTTGATAATCGTTCGTGATTGTATAATTTGTTTAAAATTGCTTTCATTTTTTTTTAAATCCTCCTGCAAGGTCTTTTTTTGACCTTGTAGGTATTAATATTATACACCTACAAGGTTTTTGAAACCTTGCAGGAGTTGATAAAATTAGTTACCAATTGCTCACCAACATCTGTTAAAATTGATTCTGGATGAAACTGAACTGCCGAAATCGGAAAAAACTTATGTTCAATTGCTTGAATTCCTCCATCTTCATCTCTCGCAGTAACTTTTAATTCTTTTGGAAAACCTAAATCTGTTGCTGCCCAAGAATGATAACGTGCTGCTAAAAATGTTTCAGGAACATCTCTAAAAATAACCGCATTTTTATCCGTAATTCTCATTTCTGTAGCAACTCCATGAAAAACATCGTCTAAATTGATGATTGTTCCACCAAAAACTTCGGTAATTGCTTGCAATCCCAAACAAACTCCGAAAATTGGTTTTTTGCCTGCATAGGTTTTAATTACCTCTTTTAAAATGCCTGCTTCATCAGGAATTCCTGGTCCAGGAGATAACATAATGATATCAAAATTGCCAACATCTGCAATGCTAATTTCGTCATTTCTAAAAACGGCAGGAAAATTTCCTGTAATTTTTTCAACCATGTGAACTAGGTTGTAAGTAAATGAATCGTAATTATCTAAAATTAATATGTTCATACTAAATATTTTCTGCTAAAATCAACGCTTTTTTTAACGCTGCTAATTTATTATTTACTTCTTGCAATTCTTTTTCTTCATCAGAGTGAATCACAATTCCTGCTCCTGCTTGGTAGTACAATACATTATTTTTACTTACAAAAGAACGAATGGCGATGGCTAAATTTACAGAACCATCCAACCCAATAATTCCTACTGCTCCACCATAAAATCCACGAGATTGGTTTTCATAGGTATCAATTAATTGCATGGCTTTGTATTTTGGAGCACCACTCAACGTTCCTGCTGGGAAAGTATCACCCACAATTTCAATCGGATTTCCTTTTAATTGTCCTGAAACTGTAGATACTAAATGAATAACGTGACTAAAATATTGTATCTCCTTAAAAACCTCAACAGTAACATTATCAGCATGTTTGCTTAAATCATTTCTTGCCAAGTCAACCAACATGACATGTTCAGCAGTTTCTTTTTTATCAGATGCCAACTTTTTACCTAATTGAATATCTTGAGCAATATCTCCTGTTCTCCTAAAAGTACCAGCAATAGGATTGATAATAGCTTTTCCTTTCGAAATTTTGATTTGTGCTTCTGGTGAAGAACCCATCAATTTAAAAGATCCATAATCAAAATAAAATAAATAAGGAGATGGATTTATAGAACGCAATGCTCTGTATACATTGAATTCGTCGCCTTTAAATTTTTGTTGAAATTGGCGCGATAAAACCAACTGAAAGACATCTCCTCTTTTACAATGCGATTTTGCTTTGACAACATACTCTTTGAAATCTTCGTTAGTACAATTGGAAGTTTCCTCATCTACAGTCTCAAATTTTTGAGTATTAAAAGCCTGTGCATCAATAATTTTTTGAATTTCTTGAATGCGAGATTCTTGTCCTATTTCAATATTTTCAATCAACATCATTTCATCATTAAAATGATTGATGGCAATGATAAATCTGTAAAAACTATATTGTAACAACGGTATTGCAGAAGGTGCCTCCTTAACATTTAATACGATATTTTCAAAATATTGAACGGAATCATAGGTGGTATAACCATACAATCCGTTAAATGATTTTAATTCATCAGGACAATCTAAACTGATAGCTTTACTATATTTTTCAAAAATTGTATTGAAATTTTTTTCAATTTTTTCATTCGCCAAAATAGCATCTTTATGAGAAAAACTCAACCAATGATTGTTAGCCTGAATCGTAATCAAAGGTTCAATACATATAAAAGAAAAACTTTCTTCTTTGCTATGATAATCAGAACTTTCTAATAATAAAGTATTGGCATATTTATCTCGAAAACGCAAATACAAACCAACTGGAGTAATGGTATCTGCGATTTTTGTTTTAAAAATAGTTTTAAACTGTATTTTTTTCATCATTTCATTGAATTGATTTCAATATCATTAAAAAAAGGCTTATCGTGAGATAAGCCTTTTAAATATATTTTATATATAGGATTTTTTCTCACTTAGTTAATTAAGAGAGTTCCACCACCATATGTTTTTTTTATTCTTCATTGAGCAACAAATGTAGAAAGGGTTTTTTAGTTGAACAAATTTTATCAGGTTTTTTTTATATTTCTTAACACTTTATTAAATTATAAATTTTTTAATTACATATTGTAACTTATTTTAAATTTATTGTTATAATTTATAATCATTTATTGTTATTTGATTTACATTAAGCATATAATATTGGTCATTTGCATTTCAAAACATGTGTTTGATTTGAATTTACTGAATTAATCTACGCACCAATGATTTTTTATTAAAATTGTTGGTGTGTTTTATTTATAGAAAGTTTATTCACTCATAAAACTTTTGTAGTTTTGACCCGGAATTAAAAGATAATTTAAATAAAATTGACTGATGAGTAATTTAATGACTGTGGATGTTTTATCAAGTATCAAAGGTGCAAAACCTTCTGAAACTGTTTCTAAATTGTTTGATGTGATAAAAAATGCAAAATCATCATCAACCAATTTTACATCAAAAAATCATCAAAATGCAGTTTCATTAGAACAATTAAGAGATGATATTATCATTGAAAGTAGTAATTTAGAGAAAAAAATCATCATCGAAAACTTTCCAAAAGAAAAAAACGGATACTTAGTGGTATCTAAAGTGATTGAAGAATAAACATGGAATCACAAATAAGAGAAATTCATCAACAGTTAGTTGATCAAAAAATAAGTTGTACAGCGTTGGTTCAAGAAAAATTGAATTTATTAAAACCAAACTCATACAACACTGTCAATTCACTTTTAGAAAACTTGGCTTTGGATAAAGCAAAAAAAGTGGACGAAAAAATAAAAAACGGAGAACAAATTGGGCTTTTAGAAGGAATTCCTTTTGGCGTAAAAGATGTTTTTATGTTACAAGGAACTTACACTACTGCAAGTGCTGATTTTTTAAAAAACTACAAAGCTGCATATACTGCAACTGCCGTTCAAAAATTGATGGATGCAGGAGCAATTCCAATTGTAAAAGAAAATTGCGACAGTTTTGGGCATGGTTCATCTTCGGAAAACACCATTTTTGGTTCCGTAAAAAACGCCTTAAATCCTGAGTTGGTTGCAGGTGGATCAAGTGGTGGTTCTGCTGTAAATGTGGCAAAAAACTATACCATTTTTTCAATTGGTGGTGATACAGGAGGCTCAGTAAGACAACCTGCTGGATATAACAAAGTATATGGTTTAAAACCAACTTATGGTCGCATTTCAAGATTTGGATTACTTGCATATGCTTCTTCCACTGATTGTGTTGGTCCAATTACTACATCAATTGAAGACCTGAGAATTGTAGTAAATACCATTAGTGGTATTGATGTAAAAGACCAAACAACCTATTTTTCTGAAGAGATTTCTGAAGAATCCATTGTAAAATCTGATGAAGTAAAAACAATTGGATATTTTAAAAACTTTATAGAAAATGATGCTATTGATGCAACTATAAAATCAGATTTTTTAGCATCGATTGAAAAAATAAAAGCAAAAGGTATTGAAGTTAAAGAACTCGATTTTTTTGATTCAGAAATTTTAATAGCAACCTATTATACATTGGCCATGGCAGAAACTGCTTCAAATCTATCCAGATTAGATGGCACAAATTATGGCAATAGAATGGAAGGAAAAAATTTAAAAGACACCTATTCTATTACACGTTCTGAAAATTTTTCTGAAGAAACAAAACGAAGAATTGTTGGTGGAAATCAAGTATTATCTCAAGGTTTTTCTGATGATATTTACTTAAAAGCGTTGAGTATTAGAGATCAAATTGCTGAAAATTTTGAAAATGATTTTCAAGAAGTGGATGTGATTTTATCTCCTGTTACTCCAAATTTACCACCAAAAATTGGGGATAGTTTAAAAAATCCTTTAGCCATGTATTTGTCTGATGCTTATACTGTTGGATTTAGTTTAGGACAATTACCAACGCTCACAATTCCGCAAGGAACAGCTACAGGAATACAACTTTCGGCTGCAAAAAATAACGACGAATTGTTATTAAAATTCGCAAACTTCTTAAAAGAGGTCATCTAATGGAACTAGAACAAGTAAACGAATTGCTAAAAATACATGATTTAGAGCTAGTAATAGGCTTGGAAACGCATGTGCGATTGAATACAAAAACGAAATTGTTTTGTTCTTGTCCAACTGAAGAAACAGAGCAACCAAACCAACATATTTGCGCGGTTTGTACAGGACAAATGGGCGTTTTACCTGCTGTAAATAAAGAGGCCATTAAAAAAGCCATTTATTTTGGAAAAGCAGTAAAATCCTCCTTTTCTAATGAGGTAATTTCTTGGGATAGAAAACATTACGAATATCCTGATAATCCAAAAAACATACAAATTACGCAATTTCACAATCCTATCATTCCTGATGGACAAGTTTCTTGTTTTAGAAATGATGGATCGCAATTTACAGTGAACTTAACACAAGTTCATATTGAAGAAGATGCTGCAAAATTGCTCCATGAAAAAGAAATTTCGTTGGTTGATTTTAACAAAGCAGGTGTTCCTTTAATTGAAATTGTTACAGAACCTTGCATTCGTCATATAGAAGACGCATCAACCTATGCTCAATACATTCACAGAATTGTTCAGAATTTAAAAATTTCGGAAGCAAATCTAGAAAAAGGAGAATTCAAATCGGATGTTTCTATCTCATTAAGAAAAAAACACAGCTATCATTTAAATCCAAGAACGGAGATTAAAAATTTGAATTCCTTTAAATTTATGGTCGAAGCTTTGAAAGAAGAAGTTGAAAAACAACTCAACTACTTTATTGAAAATAAAGCTTTTAGGCCTGAACAAACTACAGTTTTATGGGATGCTGATTTAAAGCAAACCAAAACCATGCGTAAAAAGGAATTTGAGGCTGATTATCGTTTTATAACAGAGCCTGATATTCCATTTGTAAATATCAAAAATGCCATTGATGCTATTGATGTTGATATTAGTTCACTACCATTCGCAGTAGAATCTATTCTGATTAAAGGCGGAGTTTTGCCACAAGATGCCAAATTTTTTACAGCAGATTCTTTGCGTTCAGATACTTTTGTAACTATCAATAATGTACTTCAAGATCCTTCATTTGTTGCCAAAACATTGGTAAATAATATAGGTGCTGATGAGTACAAAAACATACATAATATTGCTCACTTAATTGAGATTTTTCAGCTTTTTAAAGATGAAAAAATCACTGCTGTATTGGTTCAAAATGCTATTTTGAATTACTTCAAAGATCGCTCTTTTGACTACAACAAATATTTTGATGAAAACACGATTTCAAGCGAAAAAATAAAATTAGCTGTAAGTAAAGTTATTCAAGAAAATACAGCAATTGCCCAAGAAATCAAAGCAGGAAATGAAGGAAAATCAGGAATTTTAGTTGGAAAAGTAATTGCAATTATTGGAAAAGGTGCTTCTGGAAAAATTGTTCGTGAAGAAATTTTGATGCAATTAGAAAGTTCCTCAGAATCAACTATCATCCAAAATACCGAAGAAAATAAAGCTATTTTATCCAAAGTAAAAACTCAAAAATCTGATCAAAAAGAAGAAGAAGAATTACAAAAGATTCCAATTATCATCAAAGAAAACTACAGAACTCATAAAATTACAGAACTTTCTGAAAAATCAATACACGAAGAAGTTACTTTGTCTGGTTGGGTTTCAAGCGTTCGTGATCATGGAGAATTGATTTTTATTGATTTAAGAGACTCTAGTTATGAAATCTTTCAAGTAAGATTAAGCAGAGAATCTTTTCCAAATTTAGATGACTTGGTAAAATTAAAACCAGAAACTGTAATTTTAGTTTCAGGAAAAGTAGTTTTAAGAAATGAAGATGATTACAATTCGAGTTTAAGAACTGGAAAAATAGAATTAGAAACTACCAATTTAGAAATTCTAAATTTATCAAAAACGCTTCCTTTTGAGATTAAAAAAGCATTGAAATCAAATGAAACAATTCGTTTTCAATACAAGTTTTTAGATCATAGAAATGAAGAAGTTCGCAAGGCAATCATCAATCGCCATAAAGTAATAAAATTGTTGCGCGATTTGTTAGATGAAGAAGAATTCTTAGAAATTGAAACACCCATTTTAACTGCCGGAACTGATGAAGGTGCAAGAGAATTCATTGTACCAACAAGAAAACAAGCGGGCTCATTTTATACCTTACCACAAGCACCACAACAATTCAAACAAATGTTGATGGTTGGTGGATTTGAAAAATATTTTCAGATTGCACGTTGTTTTAGAGACGAAGATTCGCGTGGAGATCGTCAACCAGAATTTACGCAACTAGATATGGAAATGGCATACACAAGTATGCAAAAAATAATTGACTTAAATACAAAATTATTCAATGAAGTGGTTGCTAAAATCTACGGAAATCAATGGATTTTAAAACCATTTGAAGTCATTACTTATAAAGAAGCCATGGATTTTTATGGTTGTGACAGACCCGATTTGCGTTTTGGATTGAAAATGCAAGACATTACTGATATCGTGAAAGAAACTACTTTTCAGGTGTTTAGCAAACCCATTGAAGATGGAGGAATTGTAAAATGCATCAAAGTTTCAGCAAAAGAACAAGGTAACAAACGAATGTCCAAAGGTCAAATCGAAAATTTAACTGCTATTGCGCAGCAACATGGTTTGGGAGGTTTGGCTTATATTATTGTCAATGAAAATGAGTTGCAATCACCCATCATTAAGTTTTTAGGTGAAGAAATTGCCGTAAATATTATTGATGCCACTAAAGCTCAAATTGGCGATATTGTATTTTTCTCAGCTGCTGATTATGCCACTGCCAATAAAGCATTAGATGCTGTTCGTCAAGAAATGGGAAAAATTTTAAAACTCATAAATCCTAAAGAATTGCGTCCTGCTTGGGTAATTGATTTTCCGATGTTTGAAAAAAATGATGATGGTAGATGGACTTTTACACACAATCCTTTTTCCATGCCAGCTGTATACGATTTAGAAAAACACATGCAAGGAAATGATGACGAAATTGGAACAATCATCGCACAACAATACGATTTGATTTTAAATGGTTACGAAATTGGTGGAGGATCTGTAAGAGCACACAAATCAGAAATCTTGGAGGCAACCTATAAAAATATGGGGTACAGCAAAGAAGAAATGCTAAAAAGCGTAGGAACCATGTACAAAGCTTTTCAATATGGAGCACCACCTCATGGAGGAATTGCCTGGGGAATAGATCGTTTGATGATGATTTTAGAGAAAAAAGCCTCTATTAGAGAAGTAATGGCATTTCCAAAAACGGGAACATCAGAAGACTTACTTTTTGGAAGTCCATCACCATTATCTGACAAAAAAGTAGAAGAAATGAACGTAAAAGTGATTAAAAAGTAACCTTCAAAAAATATTTTTAATTTGAAAATCTCGCATTTGCGAGATTTTTTTTATTTACAAGTTTTTCAAAACATAAAAAATAGTAGATTTTGAAAATAAAGCCTTTTTTAAACGATTTAAGGCACTTTCTTCTTTTTAACAAATGTTGATAATTTTAAAAGAAACTTGCTGAAAAGTCTTGAAATCAATTCATAAAATTGTAAATTTGAGTTTGAAAATTTTTAAAATCAAACAATTCATTGAACAATGAGCGAAGAAAAAAAATACGAATATTCAGCAGATAGTATTCAGGCATTAGAAGGAATGGAGCATGTAAGAATGCGTCCTTCCATGTATATTGGAGATATTGGCATACGTGGTTTACACCATTTAGTATACGAAGTTGTGGATAATTCCATTGACGAAGCTATGGGTGGTCACTGTGACACGATTGAAGTTACTATTAATGAAGATAATTCTGTTACTACCAAAGATAATGGTCGTGGAATTCCAGTTGATATTCACAAAAAAGAAGGCGTTTCTGCATTACAAGTTGTAATGACTAAAATTGGTGCAGGAGGAAAATTTGACAAAGATTCCTATAAAGTTTCTGGTGGATTGCATGGAGTTGGTGTTTCGTGTGTGAATGCTCTTTCTGATCATTTGACTGCCACTGTTCATAAAAACGGTAAAATTTGGCAACAAGAATATGAACGTGGAAAAGCGTTATATCCTGTAAAAACAATTGGTGAAACCGATTTTACTGGAACAATTGTTACATTTTTACCTGATAAATCAATTTTTCAACAAACTACTGAGTTTAATTACGAAACGTTAGCAAATAGAATGCGCGAGTTGTCTTTTTTAAATAAAGGGGTAACTATAAAATTGACAGATAAGAGAAAAGCAGATGACGAAGGAAATTTTATCACTGAAGTTTTTTATTCTGATGAAGGTTTACCAGAATTTGTAAGATATTTAGATTCAACCAGAGAAAGTTTGACCTCAAAAGTCATCTCAATGGAAGGAGAAAAAAATGGCATTCCTGTAGAAGTTGCCATGGTGTACAACACATCGTATGCTGAAAATTTACATTCATACGTAAACAATATCAATACGCATGAAGGAGGAACGCATTTAGCAGGTTTTAGACGTGG
>JANQTK010000325.1:7211-10716 GCA_030731695.1 Polaribacter sp. | reverse complement strand
TAAACAATCCTCAAGTGATTAATAAACGCCTTTTAATCAAAAATCTAATTGCTCATAATGATGAGAATAGTTTTTATGATAAAAAGGAAAAATTATCTTTAGAAAACAAAGAAGGAAAAGCAAAGTTTTTAAAACATATTTGTGCCTTATCAAACTCCAATCCAGAGAATAATTCTTTTATTGTTGTCGGCATTTCTGATTCAGAAAATAATATTATTGGGGTAGATTTTTTTGATGATAGCAAAATCCAAAATCTGGCAAATGCGTATTTGATAAATCCACCAAAAATTCAATATGAAAATGTTCCTTTTCCAAGATTACAGAGACATAAAGTGGTTGGTTTGGTTACAATTCATCCCAATAACCAAATTACTTCTTTACTAAAAAATGCTTGGAAATATAAAAAAGGAACCGTTTTTTACAGAAGAGGAAGCAATTCTATGCCATATTCAGGAACCAATTTTGAACTTAAAAATACTAATAAAGATGTTGTTGCAGCCATTGAAAAAAGCGCTACAAACAACATTGAACTAACTTTAAATGGTGTTTTCGATTTTATCAACAATCACAAGCCAGAATATCATCCTCAATACAAAGTTTTTAATGAGCAGTTTGTATTGTGTTGGGCTGGAGAGCGAAAAATTATCAACGGGAAAGAATATTTTTCAAGAGTGGATATTGAGCTCGTTAATGAACAAGTTCGATTGTTTTTCTCTGCCTTAGATGAAGTTCAAATTAGTTATAACCATCGTTCATTTATAATCACTGAATATATTTTATTAGGCATCAATAAAAAAGAAGCGCATTATCCTTTAGAAAAAACCATCATCAATTTTAAAGACAATGGAAAGCACGATATTGTCACTGAATTCTTGTTTGAAGTTCCAAAATATGATGAAGTGATTATCAAACATATTTATGATAATTGCAATGCAATCATTCAAAAAATTGAAAATAAAAAACCCTTGTCTGTGCTTGATCATGAGGATGTTTTACGATTGCCAACCAATTATTTATTGTGTTATTTAAATGGATTTTTAGATGCTGCAACACAACTTAAAAAGGCAAAAGAGTACATCAAAAATATTGATGATAAAACGACCTATATCAAGTATAAAGAAGCTATGAGAGTAATTCGAAAAGTGAAGTATAGTTAGATAAAATCCAAAGTATTGAATTTTTGCTGTAAAATTTGTTCATCATTTACAGCTAACCAATTTTGTAAAATACTGGCATAAATCGTTCTAAAATCGATAGTATATTTCAAATCTCCATTGGAATCTAAATCAGACAAACTTGCTAAATCATTATAGAAACCTTGTTTTTTTAGTTGATTTCCAATGATAAAAACGTTGCTTGCAGCTCCATGATCAGTGCCATTTCCAGCATTTTCTTTTACACGTCTTCCAAATTCTGAGAAAGTAACAATTAATGTATCATTAAAAGTTCCTTGTTTTTTTAGATCATTTACAAAAGCTTCTATACTTGTTGAGTAGACATCCAACAATCTTTTTTGTGAATTTAATTGATTTGCATGTGTGTCAAATCCGCCAAGAGAAGAGAAAAAGACACGTGTTTCAAGTCCAGAATTGATCAATTTTGCAGTTGTTTTTAATTGATTTGCGAATTGATTATTTGGGTATTCTGCCTTGTTGTAAGCAATGTTGTTTTTTTCAAAAATGTATTTTGATGATGATGTTGCATCAATCATTGTTTTGTATAAATAGCCTAAATTGTGTTCGCTTAAATGTTCGTCATTGTAATGATTTAGCACATTTTTAAAGTACGGATCTTGTGATAATTTGAATAAATTCGTAGGATTTTGAGTGGCAATTCCGTTGATATTTTCGCCTTTCATCAATAAAGACAAACTATCATCAATCTCTATGGCATTGTAAGCATTTGATCCATGTTCATCCAAATATCTTCCAACCCAACCAGTTTGCCAATATTGATTGGAATTACTGGCAGTTTGCCAAATATCTGTAGATCGAAAGTGCGAACGATCAGGATTTGGATACCCAACATTGTTGATTACAGTTAAGTTTCCTTGATCATATAAATTTTTCAACGGCAACAAACTCGAATGAAATCCTAAAGAATCTGAAACAGGAATTAAATCGTTTTTTTGCAAGGCAATTTTTGGTCTGCTTCTATAATAATCGTCATTTGTAAACGGAACAATGGTATTTAATCCATCATTTCCTCCTGCTAATTGTATCATTACCAAACGCTTGTAACCAAAACTGTTTGGATTGGAATTTTCAAAAGCTTTTAAAAATCCAGGAATAAAAAATAAGCTACTAGCCAGTGTAGATTGTTTTAAAAAATCTCTTCTTTTCATATGTGCAAATTATATTTTTTATCGGTCACATATGCAATCGACTTTTTATTCAATGGTGTTTGCTTGCGCAAACTTTTTTTTATTGTCGATTTCATATTAACAAATTTGATATTCTGGGAGTGACATTAATTGAATGCAAAATTCTCTTTTAGAACTTTTTATAAGATGACTCAAATAGGTTTCAGTTCCTTCATTGGGAGCAGTGATTAAAAAGAGCGATTTCATTTCATCAAAAGAGGTGTTTTTAAAACTTTCTTCAAAAAAATCCCAGTCAACAGTTACTTTCGCAAAGTCTTTTTGATTTTTGTTGGAAGCGTGATATTTTTCAAATGAATCCTCAAACTCTCCTTTTTCTTTGATTGAAATCTCGGCATTTGAGAGTAAAATAGAAGGTAATTTCAATCGTAAAATAATCGTATTGCTATCAATCCAATTTTTTCCACCTTTCCATCCTGCAACATTTGGAGGGTCTAAAAGTACTTGACCTAATAAGCGTTGAATTTTTTGAACATCTTTGGTATTCTGAAATGAAAAAGGAACCATTTTTTGCATTCCTACCAAAAGTTCAATGGGTGATTTAATTTTAGTTCCAATATTTTCAGCATCATAAAACCAATCTTTCAAAAACAAAAATTTCATTAATTTTTCAATATTGTAATCTTCGTAAAAAACGGTGGTTAGTTCATCTAAATGATTTTCATTGACGTTGTCATTTACAAAATAACGATATATTTTTTCGCAGATAAAACGAGCACATTGTTGTTGTTTTAAAATAATATTGATGATATCATCACCTGTAAAATTGCCAGTTTCGTCAAAAAAAGTTTTTAAACCTTCATCATGATGATATTTTGCGATGGTAAATGCACCATCAAAATTATAACTATAACCTGTAAAAGCTCTTGCACTTTCCTTCACCTCTTTTTCAGAATAATTTCCCACACCTAGTGTAAAAAGCTCCATGAGTTCTCTTGCGAAATTTTCATTGGGTTGTTTTTTTCTATTTTGTCTGGAGTTTAGGTAATTCAGCATAGCAGGCTCTTTAGAAATTTCTTTTACAAAATCGCCAAAATTACCAAGTGCATTTTTTCTAAGCGTATTATTATATTGTTGAACAAAATAGATATTTTGATTTTTACACACAAAATGATTTGCCCAAAA
>JANQTK010000325.1:0-7111 GCA_030731695.1 Polaribacter sp. | reverse complement strand
CCTTGTGCTAAAGGCAATTCAGTGGTATAATTGATGGTGTTTGTTTGTCTTCTCATATATACTTTCCAAGCATCTGAACCAGATTCACGACCTCCACCTGTTTCTTTTTCTCCACCAAAAGCACCTCCAATTTCAGCTCCAGAAGTGCCAATATTTACATTCGCAATGCCACAATCTGAACCATTTACGGATAAAAATGCTTCAGCTTCTCGTAAATTATTTGTCATAATTGCAGATGATAAGCCTTGAGCAACTCCGTTTTGAATTTCAATCGCGTTCATCACATCTCCAGAATATTTTATCAAATATAAAATTGGCGCAAAAGTTTCATGTTGCACAATGGCAAATGAATTGTCAGCTATTGCAATTGCTGGTTTTACATAGCAACCACTTTCGTAACCATTTCCTGATAATACACCACCTTCAACAATCAATTTCCCTCCTTCTTCAACCACTTTTTGAATGGCATTTTCATACATTTTTACAGCTTGTTTGTCAATCAAAGGACCCACATGATTTTTTTCATCCAATGGATTTCCAATACGCAATTGTTGATAGGCTTTTGTCAGTGATTCTGTTACTTTATCGAAAATAGATTCATGAATTATCAATCTTCTTGTAGATGTACAACGTTGACCAGCTGTACCTACAGCGCCAAAAACAGCGCCAATTATTGTCATTTTAATGTCAGCATCTGGGGTTACAATAATTGCATTATTCCCACCTAATTCTAATAACGATTTTCCTAAACGTCCTGCAACTTCTTTAGCAACAATTTTTCCCATTCTGGTACTTCCTGTAGCAGATATCAATGGAATTCTTGCGTCTTTTGTCATAAATTCACCAACTGTATAATCGCCATTTATCAAGCAAGAAATTCCTTCAGGCAAATTGTTTTCGGCTAAAATTTCTGCAATGATATGTTGACAAGCAATTCCACATAAAGGTGTTTTTTCACTTGGTTTCCAAACACAAACATCTCCACAAATCCAAGCTAAAGCCGTGTTCCAAGCCCAAACAGCGACTGGAAAATTAAATGCAGAAATAATACCTACAATTCCCAAAGGATGATATTGTTCATACATTCTGTGTCCTGGACGTTCAGAATGCATCGTAAGTCCATGTAATTGACGCGATAATCCTACAGCAAAATCACAGATATCTATCATTTCTTGCACTTCTCCCAAACCTTCTTGGTAGGATTTCCCCATTTCATAAGAAACCAATTTTCCAAGTGCTTCTTTTTTTAAACGAAGCTTTTGTCCAAATTGACGCACAATTTCTCCTCTATAAGGAGCAGGTTTTTTTCTCCAAAATGTAAAAGCTTCAGAAGCCGAAATCATTACTTTTTCATAATCTTCTTGGCTAGTAATGGTTACTTTTCCAATCAATAAACCATCAACTGGCGAATAACTATCAATAGTTTGACTACTAGAAAAAGAATTTTTTCCTGTAGAAGTTCCATTGTTTATTGCTTTTAAACCAAGTTCTTGTAGCATTTCTGTCATGTGAAAATCTGTCATTTTGTGTTTCAATTTATGTTGTTTACTTTTAAGTCCGAAATTACGAAATCTTTTAGATATAAATAAATTTAACAAAAACAATATAAATTGTTTAAAATCAAACATAAAAATGAAAAATTCTATTCTTTTACTTTTTTTTAGTGTTACCTTAATGAGTTGTATATCTGCTTCTAAAGAAGAAAAAATCAATGATTTTGCGATTATCATTCATGGTGGAGCAGGAACAATTTTGAAAAAAAACATGACCGATGAAATGGAAGCTGTTTACAAAGCTAAATTAGAAGAAGCTATTAAAGTGGGTTATACTATTCTGAAAAATGGAGGAACTTCTACAGAAGCTGTTTTAAAAACGATTCAAGTTATGGAAGAATCTCCACTTTTTAATGCTGGAAAAGGAGCTGTTTTTACAAACGCAGGAACAAATGAATTGGATGCTTCTTTTATGGATGGAAATACTTTAAATGCTGGAGCAGTTGCTGGTGTAAAAGATGTAAAAAGCCCTATAGAATTGGCAATTAAAATCATGACAGATTCTGAACATGTGATGCTTTCTGGTGAAGGAGCATCTATTTTTGCAAAAGAAAAAGGATTGGAAATTGTAGATCCAAGTTATTTTTATACAGAAAATCGTTTTCAATCGTTGCAAAAAATCATCAACCAAGAAAAAACACAATTAGATCATGATGACAAAAAAGCTAATTTTTACGATCCAAATATTAAAGACAGTAAATTTGGAACTGTAGGTTGTGTTGCTTTGGATAAAAACGGAAATATTGCTGCAGGAACTTCAACTGGTGGTATGACCAATAAACGTTGGGGACGAATTGGTGATGCACCAATTATTGGTTCAGGAACCTATGCAAATAATAAAACTTGCGGAGTTTCATCAACAGGTTGGGGCGAATATTTTATCAGAAGTCAAGTAGCATATGACATTTCTGCGCAAATGGAATATCAGAAAAAATCTTTGAAAGAAGCAACTACAGATGTTATTCAAAATAAACTTACAAAATTGGGTGGCACAGGAGGCGTTGTTGCTTTAGATAAAAACGGCAACATGTCTTTTGAATTTAATACTGAAGGGATGTATAGAGCTTCTATGGATGATAAAGGGGAATTGATTATTAAAATTTACAAGGAATAATATTTTATCTTACAGGCACTTCAATTTCTTCAAAAATACTTTTGCCATCTGTGTCTTTGCCTTTATAAAATCTAAAAAGATAGTTTTCTTGTTGTAAAATTTGAATAGGAATTTTGATTTCTTTTTCGATAACTGCTTGGGTGCATATGCTTTCTAAATCATTGATAGCATTGATGGCAACAATTCTTGCGTTTTTGTCATAGTCATAATAAACGCTCCAAAATTGATGACAGCCATTAGGCAACTCATATTTTACTGCAATTGTATCTATGGTTCCGTGTTCAAAAAAAGCAGGAGTTTGTGCTTCTTTTATTGGTAAAATTTTAAATTCAATAGTAGGTTCTGTTTCGCTGCAAGAAAAAAGGAATAATGCAAAACTGAATAATAAAATTATTTTTTTCATGATTTTTTGATGCGTTTATTTATCTACTAAAAATACAAAATATTTGAATTGATAAATACTATTTTTGTAATTGAAAATGGATAAAAATATTTTTAATATTTCATCAGACAATGACTTTACAAAAGTCGCTTTAGACGTTTTTAAACATCAGTTTGAAAACAATAAAACCTATCGCTCTTTTTGCGATCTATTATACATTCATCCTTCAGATATTCACAAAATTGAAGAAATTCCGTTTTTACCCATTCAGTTTTTTAAGAGTAGAAAAGTACTATCCTCTTTAGATAAAGTACAAGAAATTTTTACCAGTTCTGGAACAACAGGCAGCATCACAAGTCAGCATTTTGTGACCGATATAAAACTTTATCAAGAAAGTTATTTGAAAGGATTTGCACATTTTTATGG
This sequence comes from Polaribacter sp., assembly GCA_030731695.1. Classification (GTDB taxonomy): domain Bacteria; phylum Bacteroidota; class Bacteroidia; order Flavobacteriales; family Flavobacteriaceae; genus Polaribacter. Next base: position 3,636 of record JANQTK010000325.1, on the reverse strand, counting down.
CGATATCAAAGACTATGTTGTGTTGGCATTATTGCCCAATTATTTAGAAAGAGAAGGCTCTTCCTTGGTTTTTATGGTAGATGATTTGATTCAAAAAAGCAACCATATTGATAGCGGATTTTACCTACATAATTTAGAAGAATTGGCTCAAAAAATCATCACTTTAGAGAAAAAAGGACAGAAAATTTTGCTAATTGGCGTTACTTTTGCCTTGTTAGATTTGATTGAAAAACACCAATTTTTGCTGAAAAACACCATCATTATGGAAACTGGTGGAATGAAAGGTAAAAGAAAAGAATTAGTAAGAGAAGAACTTCATTTGCTATTAAAAAACGGATTTGGAGTTGCTGAAATTCACTCTGAATATGGAATGACAGAATTGTTAAGTCAAGCATATTCAAAAGGGAATGGTATTTTTAAAACCCCACCTTGGATGAAAATTCTCATTCGTGATACTGAAGATGCTTTGACAATTTTACCAAACCAAAAAACAGGCGGAATTAATGTAATTGACTTGGCAAATTATAATTCTTGTTCATTTATTGCGACACAAGATTTAGGAAAAATTCATCAAAATAGCACTTTCGAAATTATCGGTCGTTTTGACAATTCTGATATTAGAGGTTGTAATTTGATGGTGTTGTAATTTTTTTAAAAAGTTTCGACTACACTAAAAACAAATTAACATGAGACTTTTATCAACTATTTTTTTAATTATAATATCATTTTCAGCCAAAGCTCAATCAACAGAATTTAATATCAAAAAAGGATATGTAGCAGAGGGTTATGATGTTGTTTCTTATTTTACAGAAAAAGCCCCTTTAATTGGCAGTAAAAAACATCAAACAACTTTTGAAGGAGCCACATTTAAATTTGCTTCAACAATGAATTTAGAGTTGTTTAAAAAAAATCCAAAAAAATACATACCACAATATGGAGGTTTTTGTGCTTATGCTGTTGCTGCTAAAAATACTAAAATGGATGTAGATGCGGATTCTTATGAAATTAGAGATGGCAAATTATACTTATTTTACAGTTCTTGGTTTGGCAATAAATTAGATGATTGGCAAAAAGAGGATACCAAAAAATTGCAACAACAAGGAGATATAAATTGGCAAGATTTAAAACAAAAAAAGAACTAAAATGAAAAAATCTTTCTTTTTATTAATTCTTTTAATTGCATCAAATTTACACTCTCAAAATGCTGAATACAATTTAAAAAACGGATATGTTGCTGAAGGGTATGATGTTGTATCGTATTTTCAACAACAGGTAAAAAAAGGAAATAAACAATTTACTGCTGATTTTGATGGCGTAAAATTTCAGTTTTCATCAGAAGAAAACCTCACTCTTTTTAAATTAAATCCTAAAAAATACATTCCACAATATGGGGGATTTTGCGCTTACGCGATTGGTAAAAACGGAGAAAAAGTGAGTATCAATCCCAAAACTTTTGAAATCAGAGAAGGAAAACTATACTTGTTTTATAATTCTTGGGGAACAAATACTCTTGAAATGTGGCAAAAAGAAGATCCAGAAAGCCTTCAACAAAAAGCCGATGAAAATTGGAAGAAAATCGTCAAAAATTAGGAGTAAGAAAAATTATTTCTCAAATTCAGTTTTCATTAATCTATCCCAAAAAGTAAAGTATAATCCGTAATTATAATTGAATTTTCTATGATGATTATCGTGATGTGTGGCTCCAATAAACCATCTTTGAAACCATTTTCCAAACTTTCCTGAAGGATAAATTTCCACTCCTGCATGATTGATGGTTGCTGAAATTGTCATGATTAAAAGCACGAACAGAAATGCATACATATGTAATGGTAAAATGACAATTACAATAGGCAAAAATGCCGCTTGAAAAATAGTTTCTAAAGGATGAAAAGAAAATGAAGTCAACACAGAAGTGTGAACGCTTTTATGATGAATTAAATGCATGTATTTATATACTTTTGGCAAATGCATCCATCTATGAAACCAGTAATAATAAGCATCCTGTAAAAATAAAAAGATAAAAATACTGAAGGGAATGTATAACAAAGAGGATGTTGAAAAGTTGGTATAAATAGCTGTAAATCCGTTTGTATACATAAAATAGATCAACAAACCAGTCGCAGCAAAAATAAGTCCGCTAATAAAAGACCAAAAAATTTCTTTTTGTAATTGCGATTTTTTTAGCGATTTTTTATGCAAAAATCGATTTTGAAATGCTTTTTTCAAAAACTTAAAAAACACCAAATGATACAATCCAGAAACAACCAAATAGCGCACAAAAATGATCACTGTAAGTGTTACAAAAAGGGAACTTATTGTGTAAAAATTTGTGAAATCGATATTGGGTAATTGGTTTTTCACTATTCAAAATATTTTTTAAAAAATGACTCACTCTTAGTTTAACAATTTTTGTAGTGTTTTAGGATTCATCCTGTTATTAAAAAAAGTAAGTACATAAATCTTATTATTTTCTCTATCAATTTTATAATACAATGAAACGTTTCTGTGGAGAACAGCTTTCCTTATTTCTAATCTTTTGATAATTACAGAATGACTAATTTTTTCATTTTTGATATTTTCTAACATAGAATCTGTTAGATTTCTGAATTCTTTCATTTCTTTTTTCGTCCATCTAAAATCAAGATTTTCAAAAATTTCAGTAAAGGTATTATTTGCTAATCTTGTCCAGATAATCTCCATTAATTAAAGATTATATCTTTCTTTAATTCCTTTCATAACTTGTTCATGAGAGATTAAATTTCCAGCCTCAATATCTTTCAAACCTTTTTCAATCAATATTTTTTCTGTTTCAGAAATTGAAATTTCCCAATTATCAGTATCAGAAAAATTACTTTTGATATTTTTCAAAGTGTTAATAATTGATTCGTCATTGACGCTTGTCAACCATTCTATCAATTTATATTTTTCTAATTGGATGTCCATGAAAATTTATTTTCAGTAAATATAAGGATTTTTTTGTGCGCCCTTTTATTCAAATCGTATCAAAAAATAGCTTTTTTTACCTCTTTGTAATAACACATATTTTTCAGCAATTAAATCGGATTTTGTAATTATAAAATCTTCGGAAACTTTTTCTTTATTAACAGCAATTCCATTCTCTTTCAAAGCTCTTTTTGCTTCGCCATTTGAACTTAAAAAATTCGTTTTTCCTGCCAAAGCATCAACTATAGATACGCCTTCATTGATGATTTCTGCTGAAATAATTGCTTGAGGAACACCATCAAAAACATCTAAAAATGTTTGTTCATCCAATGATTTTAATGAGATAGCAGTTGAGTTTCCAAATAAAATTTCGGAAGCTGCAATAGCATTTTCGTAAGCCTCTTTTCCATGCACCAATAAGGTTACTTCTTCGCCCAAACGTTTTTGTAAAATTCTTGTATGAGGCGCTTTTGCATGCTCAATAATTAATTCTTCAATGGTTTTTTGTTCTAAAAAAGTAAAAATTTTAATGTATTTTTCTGCATCTTCATCAGATGTATTTAACCAATATTGATAAAATTTATAAGGAGACGTTCTTTTAGCATCCAACCAAACATTACCTCCTTCAGATTTTCCAAATTTTGAACCATCAGATTTTGTAATCAATGGACAGGTAATTGCATAGCCTTTTCC
>JANQTK010000324.1:23057-33795 GCA_030731695.1 Polaribacter sp. | reverse complement strand
GATTCATTGGTGTTTAATGTTGCATTATTTTCGACAAAAACATTAAATCCTAGAGCAGGACTTGTGGGGCTTTGTGAAAAAATTCCGTTGTAAATAAAAAAACATACAATTACGGCTGTAATTTTTATGTGTTTTAGGTTCATATAAATCATTTCTAAATTTTTCATAATAGGGGTGGTGTGGGTTATTTTTTATATTTAATTATTTATTCTAAATTGAATAAATGATTAAATTTTTATAGGCATAGTAAAAAGCATTAGCTAATTAGAATGGAAATAGTACACTTTATTTTTTTTAAAAATTAAAATGTATACGATAAGTTCTTGGATTTAAAATCTTTAAAGTAAGATTTTTGAAGTAATAGGGTGTTCATTATTTAGGGTGTTTTTAGAGGTTATAACTTAGGGACATTATAATGCAAATTTACAAAAAATAAATTAAATTTTCTAAAAAAAGAGTGATGAATTTCATTCATATTCTTAATTATTAATGGATTAGCTGTAAATTGATACATTCTTAAGAAATTTATTATTATATATAGGTTTTTTTACAAATATTAGTTTGATTGATGTTGATTGTGTTAATTTATTTATGATGTAATAATTTTATGTACTGTAAAATTCGCTTGAAATCTAATTATTTTTTTAAATTTTCGATAAAAAGCAATATTAGCTCTATGAATGGAAAAAATAATTAGTTGAATGGAGTATATGAAGCAGTTGATGATGAGACATCATTATTACATGATTTGATCAACAAAAGAAGGATTAACTCCTTGTTAAAAAGAAGTTAAAGTAAATAAAGGTTTAGTGTTTTTTAAATGATGTGTAGTATCCCTAAGTAGGATGAATTTCTCAAATCAATTCTTTTTTACAGGAATTTTATCACGACCAATACTGCCTTTTTTCAAAGCTTTGTAGTTTTCATAACAATCTAAAACGGCTTCAATAAGTTGTAAATCAGAAGCTTTTTTGATAAAATATTCAGAATAATTACAATCAATCAACAATTCTGATAATTCTTGACTGTCCATTCCTAAATATTCCATCATTACTTCACGATCAAATTTGCCTGCTAACATTTTGCGCAAATCGTCTTCGTGTTTTAGTTTTTGTAATTTTTTTAGCTGTTTGGGTTTATTGCCAAAGAGATTGTATAAAAAATCTACCGGTTGAAACAAAGCTGCAATAGGAGAGGAGAAGTTTTTTCTTTTAGGCGTGCCTACTTCATAGGTTTGTGGCAAACCATTGATGTGAATTCGAGTGAAATTATCTTTAGGTACTTGTTTGATGTCAATTTCTAATACTCCAATCAATTTGGTCGATTTTATGACTACTTCTCGCATTTCTTCAGAACGTTCATAAAGTGCAATTTCCAATTCATTTCCTTTCAATAAATCGTTTGAAACTTTCAATTTTATCGATGAAAACCCCAAATATGAAACTAAAATAGTATCATTTACTCTCGTTGGCAACTCAAAAAAACCATCTTCATTGGTAATGGTTCCTTCAACGGTATTTAGGTTTAGAATGTGAGCTGCACTCAATGCTTTTTTAGTATCAGCATGGATCACTTGACCTTTTAATAATGTTTTACGAATACTGTCATTTTGAGAAAATACAGTCAATGAAACCAATAAAAATAAGAATTGCAGGGCTCTTTTCATAAAAACAAAAATAAGTATAAAACTTTTTGAAAAGGTTAATAATTTGTGAAGATGTTATATAAATTCTAAAAAAGTGCGCGTAACTGGATTCGAACCAGCACATTCTAATGAACACAAGCCCCTCAAGCCTGCGCGTCTACCAATTTCGCCATACGCGCTTTTAATAGAATTAAAAAAAAGTTAGTTTTTTAGGCTAACTTTAGTGTGTGACCGGGCTGGGATTCGAACCCAGGACCCTTTCATTAAAAGTGAAATGCTCTACCAACTGAGCTACCAGGTCTTGAAAAATAATTTCAGGCTGCAAATATACTACCTATCTAATGAATTAGTCTTACATTTTGAATAAATTTTCTCGATATTTGCCTAAAAGTAATCAATCATGCAAATTGTTTTGTTGGGATATATGGCGTCAGGAAAATCAACCATAGGAAAATTGCTTTCAAAGCAAACCAATTATCCGTTTTTAGATTTAGACGAATACATTACCCAGAATGAAAATCTATCCATTCCTGAAATTTTTGCACAAAAAGGTGAAATCTATTTCCGAAAAAAAGAACATGAATATTTGAAAGAAGTATTGGAAAATAAACAAAATGTCATTCTTTCATTGGGTGGTGGCACTCCTTGTTATGCCAATAATACGGAATTGATTCATCAACAAAAAGCACTATCTATTTATTTAAGAGCGAGTATTCCAACCTTAACTGAGAGGATTGTCAAACAAAAGGCATCAAGACCTTTGGTGGCATTTTTATCAGATGAACAAGTACCTGAATTCATTGCCAAACATCTTTTTGAAAGACGTTTTTTTTATGAACAAGCACAACATACAATAGCAATTGATCACAAATCTGAAACAACTATAGTTGCAGAAATTAAAGCATTATTATAATAAATACGCCAAAGCATCCTCTTTAGAAAAGTCTATTTTTACATGTTCTTTGATAGAGGTTGATAAAGAAACACCTTTAAAATCAGCTTTAACAGGATATTTTTTGTGGTTTCTGTTTACCAAAACAGCAGTTTTAAATCGTTTTAAAGGCACATCTAAAAAATGTTTCACTCCGTAAATTAAGGTAGTCCCAGAATTCAATACATCATCAACTAAAACCAAGGATTTGTCTTTGTACTCACTTATTTTTAAGGAAGTGGTGATGGGAATCAACGGATTTTTCTTATCAATAGTTACCAAACAAATGTGCACTTTGATATCTGAAATTTCGGAAAGAACTGCAACTAATTTTTCAGCAAAAATATACCCATTGCCAATAATTCCTGCTATCACTATTTCTTTTTCATCAGAATTGCTTTCATAAATTTGATAGGCAATTCGTTTGATGCGCTGATTTATTTGAACCGTGTTTAAAATAATGTTGTGTTGGTTTGTCATATGGTTTCGTTTGTTTCTTCTTGATATCCTTCAATATCTCTTCTGTCTTTTTTTGTGGGTCTTCCTTCGCCTTTTTTCCGGTAATAGTCTTTGGCAAATTTCAGCAATTCATTTTTCTCAAACTCTTCTTTGGGCGTCATGTCTTTGCGATACAAATCTACCAATTTTGCACCAACTCTGTTTTCTGGGATGTCCAACACTTTTAGTTGGTAATTGATTTGGTCTTTTCTAACCAATAATAATTCACTCCCAAAGAGTTCTCTAGAAGCTTTTACATTGCTGCCTCCAATTTTTACATGCCCTTTTTTACAAGCGTCTGTTGCCAAACTTCGGGTTTTGTATATCCGAATGCACCACAAATATTTATCTATTCTCATAAAAAAGTTAAAAAATACTTTTTGTCTTTCTACAAAGGTATAAAAATGGTAAATTGCGCCCTAAAATTTTATAGTTAAATGATTAAAATAAAAAACAGTATTCTTTTACTACTTTTCGTTATCGTAGTTTATGCATGTGGAGATGACAATGCATTCCGAAATCCGTTTGCTGATGTTGACCATGAAGCCCTTGCTATTTCTGACAATGATTCTATTGTAAAGTTTTTGAAAGCACATTATTATGATGCAACTGAAGATGTTTTAAAACCATTAGAAACAGGAAAAACTGCACTTTTTGATGATGATAAACTAGAAATAGAAGAGGTTATAGAAAATGACATCAATTATAAATTGTACATTTATGTCATTAATCGAGGCAGTGGAACCGCAGATAAAGAATTCCCAACAGTAGTTGACTCTGTTTTTGTACAATATTCTGGAAGAACTTTTTCGGGCACGTCATTCTCAGCAACTGAATTTGACTCCAATACCTCAGGAATTTGGTTCAATTTGAATGCTGTAATTGGGGGTTGGACTCATGGAATGACGAAGTTTAAAGGAGGTTCACTAAAAAAAGAACCGAATGGAGATCCTTTTAATGGGCCCATTACTTTTTTAAATAGTGGTAAAGGTATTATTTTTATCCCTTCAGGATTGGCGTATCCTTCTTCAAGAGCGCAAAACCAGTCTAGTAATTTGGTGGATACCAACTTGCTTTTCTTTATTGATTTGCTCGATTTTGTGAAAGACACTGATCAAGACAATGACAATGTGCCTAGTATCAAAGAAGATCTTGATGGAGATGGAGATGTAAATAATGACGATACAGATAAGGACGGTATTCCTAATTATTTCGATACAGATGATGATGGTGATGGAGTATTGACCAAAAATGAAGATGCTAATGGAGATGGAGATCCTACAAATGATTTTAGCGATCCAAACAATCCAACATTACCTGATTATTTGAATAAAAATATTAAAAAGTAACACACACCCAACTACTTAAAAAGCTCTTTGCAAACATTTGCAAAGAGCTTTTTTATGAAAATATATTAGGAAATAAAATAATTTCTTTTCAGGTTTATAAAAAAAAACTATTTTGAAGAATTTGATTGCATTAACAGACTTTAAGAATGAACGTTCCTCTTTGCAAGCTTTTTAAAATTCCTATTTTTGTCACTCACATAGAGTTTATCAAAAAAATAATTAATTAAAACCATTATGAAAGCTCCTAACAAAGACCTTCCATTTCCTTTAGAAAATTACGACAAGCTTTGTTTTTTAAAGAATGTGATTACAAATCCTAACATTATTGTAGGTGATTATACGTATTATGCCGATTTTGAAAATATAGCAAATTTCGAGAAAAACGTGTTGTATCATTTTGATTTTGTGGCTGATAAACTTGTCATAGGAAAGTTTTGCATGATTGCTTCTGATGTAAAATTTATCATGAATGGAGCAAATCATTTAACAGATGCAATAACGTCCTACCCATTTGCGATTTTTAGTAATGGTTGGGGACATGCTATGGATGAAAAAACGTATCCTCAAAAGGGAAATATTACAGTAGGCAATGATGTTTGGATTGGTTATAATGCTACAATTATGGCTGGTGTAACAATTGGTGATGGTGCAATTATTGCTGCAAATGCAACTGTAATTAAAGATGTTGCACCATATATAATTGTGGGTGGAAATCCTGCAAAAGAAATCAAAATGCGTTTTTCGGATGAAACCATCTCAGCTTTATTAAACCTAAAATGGTGGGATTGGAGTATTGAAAAAATCACTCAAAATGTGCAACATTTAACAAGTAAGGAAATCGAAAAATTATTAACATAAAAAGTAAGGTTTTTCTAAAATATTCGACAAATTCAATTGTACATTTGTACTGTTATTCGCTTTTCTGTAATAAGATTTACTGAAAGTTTATAAGACATTCATATTTAAATTTTTATATATTTTATGACACCTTGGATTGTCCTGATTTCTTACCTGATTGTGCTTTTATTGATAGACTTTTTCATTCTTCACAAAAAAAATAGTGTAACCACCGTCAAGAGAGCCATTTTTGAAACAATATTTTTCATTACAAATGCTTTATTATTTTCTGGGCTTATTTATTATTTTTATGACAAAGGTCTTGTAGAAAATGTCACCAATCTCTCACCAACAAAGGCAGTTATAAAATACTTAACAGGTTATATCATTGAATTATCTTTGAGTGTAGATAACCTATTTGTTATTGCCATCATATTTACATCTTTTAAAATTCCTGCAAAATTTCAACATAAATTGTTGTTTTTAGGGATTTTAGGCGCCATTGTTTTTCGTGCAATTTTAATTAGTGTAGGTATTGTACTCATCAATAAAATTCATGGAATGAGCATCATTTTTGGTTTATTCTTATTGTTTACAGCGCTAAAAATGCTAAAAAAAGAAGCCGAACATAAAGAAATTGAAGAGCCAAAAGGATTGAAAAGATTATTCCATTTCAGTAAAGAATTTGACGGAGAAAAATACATCACAAGAATCAATGGAAAACGCGCCTTTACAGCACTTTTTGGCGCATTGATTACCATCGAATTTACAGATTTATTGTTTGCTTTAGACAGTATTCCAGCCATTTTTGCAGTTACAACTGATCCATTTATTGTATATAGTTCCAATATTTTTGCCATTATGGGTTTGAGGTCATTGTACTTTTTCCTTTCTAATATGTTGGAAAAGTTTGTGTATTTAAAATACAGCGTATTTTCAATTTTGGTTTTTGTTTCCTTAAAATTAATGACTGCCAGTTGGTTTGATATACCTGAGTGGTTCTCGTTATTATTTATATTTATTTCTCTAGCTATTGGAATTTATATTTCTACTATGAGAGTTGATACAAAATCAAACGAATCTTCAAAGTAGCATTTTTCGTTTTTAAAAACCTAAATATTGGAGTTACTTTTCAGTAACTTCATGAAAAATATGCTATTTTAGTGCGATGATTAGGCTATTGTACAATAGAAATATTGGCTTTTTTAATCAATAAAAAAAACTGAATTCTTAAAAAAAATCTATGCATTTACCTTTATTAAACGACATGCTTATTTTATTGAGTTTCTCAGTAATCATCGTATTTGTGTTACAACGATTAAAATTACCTTCCATCATCGGGTTTTTAATTACAGGTGTTTTGATAGGGCCTTATGGGTTTAGTTTGGTAAATGCAGTAGAAGAAGTAGAAATACTTTCGGAAATAGGTGTTATTTTATTGCTTTTTGTAATCGGAATGGAGCTTTCTATCAAACAATTGATTTCCATCAAAAGAACCGTATTTGTTGGTGGTTTTTTTCAAGTTGGATTTACAGTACTTGTGGCAGGAAGCGTCTATTATTTCATAGGAAGTTCTTGGAGTGAGGCTGTTTTTGTAGGATTTTTATTTTCGATGTCAAGTACCGCAATTGTGCTCAAAACCCTGCAAGACCGACAAGAAATCACTACGCCACATGCCAGAAATGCATTGGCAATTTTGATTTTTCAGGACATTATTGTGGTTCCAATGATGCTCATTACACCCTTAATGGCAGGAGAATCTGCGAATATTTGGTGGAGTATTTCCATCCTTTTGATGAAAACATTGGTAGTATTGGTCATCACTTTTGTGAGTGCACGCTATATTGTGCCCAAATTGATGCATGCAGTTGCCAAAACCAATAGCAAAGAATTATTTTTATTGGTAACCATTACCTTATGTTTTGCAGTTGCTTTTCTCACCTCAGAAGCTGGTTTATCACTGGCATTAGGAGCATTTATTGCAGGCTTGATTGTATCAGAATCCGAATACAGTCATCAAGCCACCAGTATTATATTGCCATTTAGAGAGCTATTTACAAGTTTCTTTTTCGTTTCTGTTGGGATGTTGCTTGATTTGAGCTTTTTCATGCAACATATTTTAGTGATTTTGTTGTTGGTATTGGCTGTTTTTGTAGCAAAATCAATCATAGCTTCTTTGGCAGTTGCCATTTTAAAATACCCTCCAAGAACAGTTATTTTAACAGGATTGTCTCTTTTTCAAGTAGGGGAATTTGCCTTTATTTTGTCTAAAGTAGGTATTGAATATCAATTGTTGGATGTGGAAACCAATCAATATTTCTTATCCATTTCGATTGTTTCTATGTTGTTAACGCCTTTTGTCATTATTTTTTCTGAAAGGATTACTAATAAGTTACTAGGCGTTTCAAAAAAATTAGGCATTCAACAAAGTTTGGTTTTACAAGACAATGAGCAAACAAAAGTAGCTGATGACATCGAAAATCACTTGATTATCATTGGTTATGGAGTGAATGGAAGCAATTTGGCAAAAGCAGCCACTGCTAGCAATATTCCGTTTTTAGTAATTGAGTTTGATGCAGAAATCGTAAAACGCGAACGTGAAAAAGGTTTGCCAATTATTTTTGGAGATGCCACTCACGATCATATTTTAGAAACGGTACATCTGCAAAGAGCAAGAGCTGCTGTAGTTGCCATTTCTGACAATCATGCTACAAAAGAAGTGGTAAAAAACGTCCGAAAACATTCAGATTCCTTGTATTTGGTGGTTAGAACACGATTTATCAAAGAAATTTCGGAACTGTTTGCATTGGGTGCAGATGAAGTAATTCCTGAAGAATTTGAAACTTCTGTTCAAATATTTACGCATGTATTGCATAATTTTTTAGTGCCTGAAGACGATATTGAGCAAATTGTTGATAAAGTAAGATCGGACAATTACCAACTTTTTAAAGGCGAATTGAAACAACCCAAATCATTCAAACCAAATAATTTGGCTGATTTCAACATCACATGTGTTACCATGGCTACAGATAGGAGTACATTTTTAGGCAAACCTTTGTATGAATTGAATTTACGAGCCAACTATGGCATCAATATTTTAGGCATTAAACGAAAAGAAAAATTGATGCAAAACATACAGCCAGATGATATTTTATTGCAAGGAGACAAAGTTTATATTCAAGGAAAACAATCGAATATTGAGCAGTTTTATAAGTTGGTGAAGTAGGGAAGTATTCTTCTGATAATTCTCAAATAATAGATACCGATTATTTAGGACTAAATTTCTAAAAGCGATATTCCAATCCCGCAAAAACTTCAAAATGTTATTCTGAACGCAAACCATTACCATCTTCTTTCTACATTGCAACTCCAAGAACCGTTCTCAAAGCTTTATTGATGTTAATAAATCTGATTTAAGTTAGCTCTTTTAGGGATAGGTAAAAAGGAAAACATGTTTTATTTTGAGCAACATATTTGATTCTATGCATAATAAATTCATTTTAATAAGAGAAACTATTTAAATGATGTAAAAAAAACACATAAAAAAGTTAATTAGATAGGAATTTGTCGTTTAAAAACCAAGAGGTACCAATATGATCTACAACATCATTCTTAAAATGCAAGTACAAAAATTTTTTTTTAAATATTTTTTTGTTTTTAAGTTTATAAATCCAAACATTACCATAAAAACTTTTGTAACAATCACCAAGTTTTGTGATTATTTCACTTTTATGCATACCTACTAAAACACTAAAGTCATGAGGATTTTCTTTTACTTTGTGACCATCTTGTTCAATATCATCAATAGGATTAAGAAGTTTTTTTAATACTTGTAAGCTTGTATTATTATTATCTACTGTTAAAAATGTCTTTTTATTGAATTTAGTTTCTACATTTTCTGAAATTTTTGGTATTTCTTTTTTTATGATATCTTTGGTATTGTTGGTTATAATTTCATTAGCAAGAAGTAAATAATCAGTTGCACCTCGACTACTAACATCATATTCAATAACTGTTTTACCATAATTTGGGGCTCTAGAAATGGAAGTAGTCCTATTAATGACGGTTTTAAAAACCAGAATAGTAAAATTATCTTTTACAAAATTAAAAACACTTTTTGATAAGTTTAATCTTTTATCAAACATTGTTAACAAAAAGCCTTCAATTTCTAAACTTGGATTAAAGTTTTTTTGTATGTGATTTATAGTTTTTAAAAATTTATGTAAACCTTCTAATGCAAAATAATCACATTGAACAGGAATAATTACGGAATTTGAACTGATAAGAATATCTAAATTTTTTGTTACAAAAAAAGGTACGCAATCTATTAAAACATAATCATATGATTTAGAGACAACTTGCAAAGCTTTCTTAAATCTACTGATTGTAGGTGATTTTTCGAAAAAATTTATATCTTCTATAAATGGTAAGAGATCAACGTTTAATGAATTTGTTGATTTAATGTTATTTTTTATTACCGAAACAAAATCCATATTTTGTAAAGCTGGATTATTTAATCTTGTTAAGTTAAAACCAAATGATAACGAAGCATGTGACTGAGGATCAGTATCAATAACTAAAACTTTACATTCTAGTATCCCTAAAGACGAAGCTAAATTAACACAAGTCGTAGTTTTACCTACACCACCTTTTTGATTACAAATAGCTATAATTTTCCCCATCTTTATTTTAAAAAAGAAATTTAAAAAAGCATTTAAAATTACAATATTTATGTTTAAAAGATAGTTTTTTGAATTACTTTTTTAGTTTAATTTTTTACCTGAAAATAAAATTGTAAATTTGCTCGCAATTAAATCTTAATTGCATCATGACACACGAAAACAAAATACTTGGAGAAGGCTTAACGTATGATGACGTACTTTTAGTCCCCGCTTTTTCTTCAGTATTGCCAAGAGAAGTTAGTATTCAAACAAAATTTTCTAGAAATATTACCATCAATGTTCCTATAGTTTCAGCAGCTATGGATACTGTAACAGAAGCTGCTTTGGCAATTGCTATGGCTAGAGAAGGTGGAATAGGAGTTTTGCACAAAAACATGCCAATAGAACAACAAGCGTTGGAAGTTAGAAAAGTAAAACGTGCAGAAAGTGGAATGATACTAGACCCTGTAACACTTCCTTTAACAGCCACTGTTTTTGATGCCAAAGCTAATATGCGTGAACACAGTATTGGCGGAATTCCGATTGTTGATGAAAAAGGAATCTTAAAAGGAATCGTAACCAATAGAGATTTACGCTTTGAACACGATGACAAACGTCCAATCGTAGAAGTGATGACAAGCGATAACTTAATTACAGCAGATGTTGGAACTTCATTGAAAGATGCTGAAAAAATATTGCAAAAAAATAAAATCGAAAAGTTACTGATTGTTGATAAAGACTATCATCTAAAAGGATTGATTACTTTTAGAGACATCACCAAAGTAACTCAAAAACCAATTGCGAATAAGGATTCTTT
>JANQTK010000324.1:0-22957 GCA_030731695.1 Polaribacter sp. | reverse complement strand
CTTTTAGAGACATCACCAAAGTAACTCAAAAACCAATTGCGAATAAGGATTCTTTCGGAAGATTGATGGTTGCAGCAGCAGTTGGAGTAACAGCAGATACTTTAGAAAGAACAGAAGCACTCGTAAACGCTGGTGTTGATGCTATTGTTATTGATACTGCTCACGGACATTCAGCTGGCGTTGCTAAAGTTTTGATGGAGGTAAAAAAGCAATTCCCAAATTTAGATGTGGTTGTTGGAAATATTGCAACTGCAGAAGCAGCACAATTTTTAGTTGCAGCAGGTGCTGATGCAGTAAAAGTAGGAATTGGACCTGGTTCAATTTGTACTACAAGAGTTGTTGCAGGTGTTGGATTTCCTCAGTTTTCTGCTATTTTAGAAGTAGCTGCAGCAATAAAAGGAAGTGGAGTACCAGTAATTGCTGATGGTGGAATTCGCTATACTGGTGATATTCCGAAAGCTATTGCAGCAGGTGCAGACTCAGTGATGCTAGGTTCATTATTGGCTGGAACTAAAGAATCTCCTGGAGAAACTATCATTTATGAAGGTCGTAAATTTAAATCATACAGAGGAATGGGTTCTGTTGAAGCTATGAGACAAGGTTCAAAAGATCGTTATTTTCAGGATGTAGAAGATGATATTAAGAAATTGGTTCCTGAAGGAATTGTAGGTCGTGTTCCTTATAAAGGCGATTTATTTGAAAGTATTCATCAATTTATCGGTGGTTTACGTGCTGGAATGGGGTATTGTGGTGCTAAAGATATAGAGACCTTAAAAGAAACTGGAAAATTCATTAGAATCACTGCAAGTGGAATTGTAGAAAGCCATCCTCATGATGTTGCTATTACTAAAGAAGCTCCAAATTACAGTAGAAGATAAGAGTACACTTTGTTAAAATAATACTTTATATAAATAAACCTAATTACTTATCAATAAGTATATTAGGTTTTTTTATTTTATGCTATTTCATTAAGTGTATCCAGAATGATTTCACAGCCTAATTTTATTTCTTCATCAGAAATCGTAAGGGGAGGCGTGATACGTAAAGCACTACCTTCAAACAATAAAAAGAATAAAATCAATCCTTTGTCTAAGCATTTATAAATTACGTTGGCAGCCAATTCAGGTGATTCTAATAAGGCAATCAACATTAATCCTTTTCCACGAATTTCTTTGATGGCAGGATGTTGCAAATAAGTCCGAAATAATTGTTCTTTACGCAAACATTCAGCCATGATGTTGCTGTGTAAAATTTCATTCAGTGTAGCATTAGCAGCAGCAGCAATTACAGGATGTCCTGCAAATGTGGAAATATGTCCTAATTTTGGATTGTTTTTTAACAAACTCATGTGTTCAAAAGACGAAATAAAAGCACCTATTGGCATGCCTCCACCCAAACCTTTTCCTGTAATGATAATATCAGGAATTACATTGTAATTTTCAAATCCCCAAAAAGTACCTGTTCTGCCAATTCCAGTTTGAATTTCATCTAAAATTAACAAAGCACCTACTTCTTCACAACGTTTTTTTACTTTCGTAAAATATCCGTTTGTTGGTTCTATAAAACCTGCACCACCTTGAATAGTTTCTAAAATTACTGCAGCAGTTTGCTCAGTAATACATGCTATTTCAGCTTCTTCATTAAAAGTAATAAATCGAATTCCAGGAATCAAAGGTCTAAATACTTGATTTTGTTTTTCCACACCAGAAACACTCATAGAACCCTGCGTATTTCCATGATACGATTGCTTTGCAGCAATAATTTCAGCTCTTTTAGTTACTCTTTTGGCTAATTTTATAGCACCTTCAGTAGCTTCTGTTCCTGAATTGGTAATATAAACAGCCGTGTTTTCAATCGGAAAAGTAGCAGCTAAATGCTTGCACAAATCTACTTGAGGTTGCTGAATAAATTCACCATAAACCATTACATGTGTATACGCATCTAATTGATTTTTAATGGCTTCTGTAACTTTTGGATGATTGTGTCCCAAACTATTGGCAGAAACTCCAGCTACAAAATCAAGGTATTTTTTTCCATCTTTTCCATAAATATAGCTTCCTTTTGCATGCGAAATTTCAATAGCCAAAGGATGAGGAGATGTTTGTGCTTGGTATGTAAAAAAATCTGATTTCAATGATTAATTGCTTTTTAAATCGGTCTTTTTATCGTTTTTTAAGGCGTTTTTTTGATTAAGTCTATCCTCTTTTTTTGGAGGAGCTCCTTTTCTGACTGGAGTTGTGTCTCTTTCACCTTTATTGATAAAAATGTCATCTTTTGTTTTGGGTTGTTCCTCTTCACGCCAAACAAATCCTTTCAATTTACTTAAATCATCAGGAAACTTGGATGGAGGATAGGTTTTTCCATCGGATTTGTTTAGGTATTTAATGGTTTCAATTTCTCCATTATCAAGCACAAATTCAATATTACTTGAAATTTCAACAGTGATGGTTTCTAAAATTTGTGATTGTTCATTTCTGTTGTAATAGACGGATTCTGCATTCCCTAAAACATGCAACATCCTCAGTTTGTTTTTTTCAAATTTACCTAACATATTCCGTCCTTTTATTTGATTAAAATCATTGATAGAAAGAGAATCTTTGGAAATGATAAACGAATTGTCAAAAACTTTTAAAGAATCTAATTTTTTTGTTTCTTTATTGGATAACAAGAAAATAGAATCGCCCGTAATTTGATTTTGTTCAGACCAAATCACAGGGTTTCTGTACATTTTTGTAAATCCAGTTTCTTGATTTGTGTAGATAGAATCGCATTTTCCTTGCAAATCCGATTTAAAAATTTTTACATTATGAAAGGTTCTGATAATTCGTTTGTCTGGTTTTCCAGTCACTAAAAGTGTGTCTCCATGCACAAACATCGAATCTTTTTCAATAATCGAAATAGCAACAGCTTTTTTGATGATGAACAAAGAATCTTTTTTCTCGAAAAACTCTGCATAATTTCCTTTAGATACAAAATTTTCTACAGTATCAATAACTCGAATATTGTTTGTTGCAGAGGCAAAACCTCGCTTTTTATCATAATATAAACTATCACCTTCTATAGTTCGCTCTTTCAAAAAGATTTTAGCTTTTTTTAAAAAGTGGGATATATCAGTTTTGGTATTGTAAAAACCTCGTTCGCAATAAATTTTATTTTTGTTTTGTTGATTGGTGATTGTAGAAGGTCCGTATAAATAGGCCAAACCAGTATCTGTATAATAATCTAAATGATTGGTTTCCAAGTGATGCTCTGGGTTTACAACAGTCACTCTAGTTGTAGCAATAAATTTTTTAGTTTCTAAATAATAATTACCAACTCTGCTTTTAAGCGTATTTGTGGCATCTTTGATAGTTCCATTCGTTTTGTAATACAACTTTTGATTGATTCTATCAAACTGTAAAGTGTCAGTTGTAAGTGTCATAGTTGGATCTTTCAACACGACTTTTCCCCAAGAAAGTGCTTGTTTTGAGTTTGCATCATAATCAGCATAATCACTAGTTTGTGTTATTGTATCTCCTTGCTTGATAAAAACATTTCCAAAAGCTTTGAAAAAATTTTGTTTTTGATAATACAAGGCTTGCTGACAAGTAAGTTCAACACCATCATGAATCATTTTTACATTCCCAATCAAAATATTGGCTCCAGGAAATTTCTCATCATTTACCTCTTGAATTTCAGCTTTATAGGTAAGTTTTTTCTTTTCTTGCGAAAAAGAAATGACTGAGAAGAATATTAAAAATGATACTAAAAGTCTTTTCAAAATGATAATTTTGAGGCAAAAATAATGAAAAGAAATCCGCTAGTTGATAATGAAAAGTTATTTTTTAAAAACCCTTAGCTTTGTAAATAGTTTTTTTCTAATTCTAGGGCTTTAGGAAAAAGAATATTGTTTTCTATATGAATATGATTGTGTAATTTTTCTTCAAATTGTTTTAGTTTGTATAGTAACAATTTAAAATTATTATCAATATCTGCATACAATTGATAGTGGTTTGTATGTTCTTTTATTTGATTCCATAAACTACAAAAAGATTTATGCTGCTTATCTAAATTTATTAAAATATCGTTCAAAAAAGGTTTTTTACTTAAAGCGTTTTGAGGATATTTTTCAGGCGAATTCAAAAATAAAATGTAAGGAAATAATGTTTTCTCTTCAATATTGATATGATATTGAATTTCAATTGCAATTTTTTGGATTAGTGAAGCTAGTTCTTCAACTTCAGAGAGTTGTTTGCCATGAATTTCAAGAATTTTATTTGCTAATTTTTCAACAAAAATAATGTTGTCTTTTTTAAATGGATGGTCAATTTCTATTAAAAAAGTAATCAGCAAATCTAAATCCCACACATTATAATTCTTTAAATAAGGTACTTTTCCTTTCAAAGAATTCAATTCCTTTATAATTTCATCGTATTGCAAATGATGTCTTTGACAAAGATTTTGCAAGGAAATAGTACAATTACTATTGTTTGAATAATTAATGCCATATTTTTGAAAGACTTCAGCAGCTGCAATATTTTCAACCATAAAGTCAATAACGGTTTTTGAGTTTAAATTATTCATAAGATCATAGTTTACTTTGCAAATTTGTTTCATTATTTCAATTAAAAAAATGATATTTATCAGTTGCTAAAGTTTTTCATATTTTTTTCTTTGTAGTCTAATACAACACCATGAAATCACCCTTTGAAATGACTAAAGAAGCAATGACTTCTTTTGGATATAAAATTGTAGATGAGATTGTAGAACATTATGCTTCTGTAAATCAAAAAAAACCTGTAAGCAAAGCTACCAGAACAGAAATGGATGCTGTTTTTTTACAAGAAGCTCCAGAAAATAGCATGCCAGCAGATCAAGTTTTAAACTTTGTGATGCAAAATGTCATTCCAAATTCAAACATTTCTACACATCCAAAATCATTTTCATTTGTGCCAAGTCCAAGTAATTTTATTAGCACCATGGCTGATACGTTGGCAACTGGGTTCAATATTTTTTCAGGAGGATGGATGTTATCACCAGCAGCAGCGGAGTTAGAAATTGTAACCATGAATTGGTTGTTGAAAATTTTTAATTTTCCCGTAAAACAAGGAGGTGGTGTTTTTACAAGTGGTGGTTCCATGGCAAATTTAACAGCTCTAGCAACTGCCAGAAGAATAAAATGTGGCACTAATTTTTCGGATGCAATTATCTATTTATCAGATCAAGCACATTCATCAAACATTAAGGCTATCAGAATTTTAGGCTTTCAAAAAGATCAAATACGGATTATTCCAACAGATAATGAATTCAAAATCAGTATCAATAAATTAAAAAATGAAATTGCCAAAGACAAGTTACAAGGTAAAAATCCATTTTGTATTATTGCCACTGCAGGCACCACAAATACGGGTTCAGTTGATCCTTTAGAGGCAATTGCAACAATTTGTGAACAAGAAAATTTGTGGTTTCATATTGATGCCGCTTATGGAGGTGCTGCAATTTTATCCGAAAAGGGAAAAATAGCTTTAATCGGAATTGAAAAAGCAGATTCTTTGACAGTTGATCCTCACAAATGGTTTTTTCAACCCTATGAAATTGGTTGTTTGTTGGTGAAAGATAAATCTTGGTTGAGTTATACTTTTAGCGAAAAACCTGAATATTTGAGAGACATTGAAGGCAATGAATCAGAAATTAATTTTTATGATTATGGAATTCAGTTGACAAGACGTTTTAGAGCTTTGAAATTTTACATGTCTATCAAAACGTTTGGATTACAAGCTTTTAGAAAGGCTATTTCGTATAATATAGAGTTAGCAGAACAAACTGAAAATTACTTGAGAAACAGTTCAAAATGGGAGGTAATTTCTTCCGCAAATTTGGCAATTATCAATTTTCGGTATCATCCTTTAGATCATCATTTTGATGAAAAACAGTTGGATGTTTTGAATCAAAAAATTTCAACAAAAATGATGGAATCGAAAGAGGCATTGTTGGTTACTACTATTTTACAAAATCAAATTGTGATTAGAATGTGTTTGATCAATCCAAATACCACTTTTGAACATGTAAAAGAAACCTTAGAACAATGTGAGGCTTTTGGGGAAGAAATTATAAATTCATAAAAAAAAGCATCCGTTTTAAGGATGCTTTTCGTTTTATAAAAATGTAATTTTTACATTAAAATAGTTTGCTTTCTATCAGGACCTACAGAAACAATTTTTACAGGAACACCTGTTTCTTTTTCAATAAAAGCGATATAATCTAATAGATTTTTTGGCAATTGCTCAGCAGTTGTCATTCCAGTTAAATCAGCATTCCAACCTTTGAATTCTGTATAGTTTACAGATACATTTTCAGGTTCAATATTATAAGGTAAATGCATAATTTCTTTTCCTTTATAATTGTATGAAGTGGCAACTTTTAACGTTTCAAATCCTGATAAAACATCGCCTTTCATCATCATTAATTGCGTAACTCCATTGATGTCTACTGCATATTTTAAAGCGACTATATCCAACCAACCACAACGTCTTGGTCTTCCTGTTGTTGCACCAAATTCGTTTCCAACTCTTCCCATTGTTGCACCATCTTCATCAAATAATTCTGTAGGAAAAGGACCAGAACCAACGCGTGTTGTATACGCTTTGAAAATTCCATACACTTCACCAATTCTGTTTGGAGCAACTCCTAAACCTGTACAAGCGCCTGCAGCTGTAGTATTAGAAGAAGTTACAAAAGGATAAGTTCCAAAATCTATGTCTAACAAAGAGCCTTGAGCGCCTTCAGCTAAAATAGTTTTTCCTTGTTTCATGGCATTGCTAAAATACTCTTCACTATCAATAAATTCGAGTGTGCGTAATTTGTCAATTCCTTTGCAAAATTCAGCTTCCAATTCTGTTAAATTATACTCAACTTGTACATCAAAATAATTCAACATACTGATGTGTTTTGCTGTTAAAGCATCGTATTTTTCTTTCCAGTTTTCTAATTCCAAATCGCCCACACGCATTCCATTTCTACCCGTTTTGTCCATATAAGTAGGGCCAATTCCTTTTAAAGTAGAACCGATTTTAGCTTTTCCTTTGGCGGTTTCTGATGCAGCATCCAACAATCTATGAGTTGGTAAAATTAAATGTGCTTTTCTAGAAATTAATAATTTTGAAGTATAATCTATGTTGTGTTTATCTAAATTTTCTAATTCTCTTTTAAAAATTACAGGATCAATAACAACGCCATTTCCAACAACATTCATGGCTGTTTTATGAAAAATTCCAGACGGAATTGTATGTAACACATGTTTAAATCCGTCAAAAATTAAGGTATGTCCTGCATTAGGTCCTCCTTGAAAACGTGCAATAATATCGTAGTTTTGTGTTAAAACATCTACAATTTTACCTTTTCCTTCATCTCCCCATTGCAATCCTAGTAATAAATCTACTGCCATTAGTTGTGTTAATTTGTTTTATATATATTTTAAGAATGTTTCTTTTTTGTTCCGTAAAAATAAAGTGAATGATTTTGAATATCGATATCAAAAATTTCTTCAATTGTTTTTTTGATGACTTGAATTCGTGGATCGCAAAATTCTTTTACTTCGCCAGAATCTGTAAAAATTACGTGATCGTGATTTTTATCAAAATAACTTTTTTCGTAACGAGCCATAGATTGTCCGTCAAATTGATGTTTTCGCACCAAATTACAGTCTAATAGCAAATCAATGGTGTTGTAAAGTGTAGCCCTGCTTACTCTATAATTTTTATTTTTCATTTTGATATACAAAGATTCGATATCAAAATGCTCATCAGCATTATAAATTTCTTGGAGTATAGCGTAACGTTCAGGCGTTTTACGATGTTTTTTTTCTTCTAAGTATGAGGTAAAAACTTTCTTAACGACTTCTTGATTTTCAAAAGAATTACTCATGATTTTAAAAATTTAAACGACAAATTTACAGTTATTTCTTAATAAAAATCAATTTTTATTAGAATGATATTTACATTCTATTAACACGTTCTACATTTTTTACACCTTCTACTTTTTGCAGACTTTTAATTAGTTTGTTTAACTGTGTACTATTTTTAACGCTTAGAGAGATTTTTCCATTAAAAACGCCTTCTTTTCCGGCAATATTAATACTGTTGATAAAAACGCCCATATTATTAGAAATTACTCTTGTTACATTGTTTACAATTCCTGATTTATCAATTCCATTGATTTGTAAAATAACATTAAAATCTTGTTTGGTAGAGTCAATCCATTTTGCTGCAATAATTCGATACGCATAATTTGATTGTAAAGAAATGGCATTTGGACAATTGATTTTATGCACTTTGATGCCATCATTGATGGTTAAAAATCCAAATACTTTTTCTCCTGGAATTGGATTGCAACATTTAGAAAGTTTGTAATCCAATTTCTCTTCCTCTTTGCCAAAAACAAGGGAATCATATTTTTCTGTAACTTCATCAGAATCTTCAATAAATTCCTTGTGTGTAGTTTGAGAACTTCGTCTTAATTTAGATTTGAAAAAGTTTAAGAAAGTACTATTTCTTTGCCCAATAAATGCTTTTAATTGTGTATTATCAATGGCACCATTT
The DNA here is from genome assembly GCA_030731695.1 of Polaribacter sp. Lineage (GTDB taxonomy): Bacteria > Bacteroidota > Bacteroidia > Flavobacteriales > Flavobacteriaceae > Polaribacter. The sequence continues at coordinate 14,381 of JANQTK010000324.1, read as the reverse complement.
CCAAATCTGTAAAACAAATCAAAACTTGTACGAAGTTTAAAATAATTTACTAACTCATTGATTGTCTTTTCGTTAAATGGAATTTTTAAATGACGTAATTTTCTTGAAAGCGTTGCTTTTCCTTCCTCAGCAATTTTCTTTTCTTCTTCTTTTAAAGCAACTCTAATTTTGGTTTTTGCTCTTGCAGTAATTACAAAATCCAACCAACGTGAATTGGGTTTGTTGATGTTTGTTGTGATTACTTCAATTTGATCGCCACTGTTTAAAGTATGACTTAATGGAACTAATTTCCCATTTACTTTTGCACCCCTACATTTTAAACCAATGTCTGTGTGAATTGAAAACGCAAAATCCAATGCTGTAGCGTCTTTTGGTAAAGATTTTAATTCACCTTTTGGTGTAAAAACATAAATTTCTTTGGAGTATAAATTCAGTTTGAATTCCTCCACAAAATCAACCGCATTCAAACTTTGATTTTCTAAAGATTCTTTTAATTTGTTCAACCAATTTTCCAAGCCACTTTCATGGTCATTTCCTTGTTTGTATTTGAAATGAGCAGCATATCCTTTTTCAGCAATTTCATTCATTCTTTCTGAACGAATTTGTACTTCAACCCATTGAGCATCAGGACCAATTACAGTGATGTGCAACGCTTCATAACCTGTTGTTTTGGGTTGAGAAATCCAATCGCGCAAACGAGAAGGATTGGGTTTAAAATAATCTGTTACAATGGAATAGATTTTCCAAGCTTCAAATTTTTCATCTTCAGTGGCGGGTTTAAAAATAATTCTGATGGCAAATTTGTCATATACTTCCTCGAATGTCACATTTTGCTTCACCATTTTTCTTCTGATAGAAAAAATAGATTTAAATCTACCTTTAATTTCATAGGAGAAATTTTCTTTATCCAACCCTTTTTTAAGCGTATTTGTAAATTGTTCTAAATAATTTTGCTGTTCTTCTTTACTTTCTTTTATTTTGGCAACAATTCCGTTATAAACTTCTGGTTCAGTGTATTTTAATCCTAAATCTTCCAGTTCAGTTTTAATATTGTACAACCCTAATCTATGGGCTAAAGGTGCATAAATGTATAACGTTTCTGAAGCAATTTTAAGCTGTTTGTCTTCGGGCATTGCATTCATGGTTTGCATATTGTGCAACCTATCAGCAATTTTTATCAAAATCACACGTACATCATCATTCAAAGTCAAGAGCATTTTTCTGAAATTTTCTGCCTGAATTGAAGCATCTTGCTCTTTGTTTAATTTTGATATTTTAGTCAAACCATTTACAATTTTGGCAATAGTTTCACCAAATTGTTGTTCAATATCATGCAATGTATAATGAGTATCTTCAACAACATCATGCAACAAAGCAGCAGCAATAGATACTGCGCCCAAACCAATTTCTTTGGCTACAATTTTGGCAACTGAAATTGGATGAAAAATATAGGGTTCGCCAGTTTTTCTACGTTGTTTAGAATGTGCATCAACAGCAATATCAAAAGCTTTCCTAATCAGCTCTTTATCCTCTTTTGATAAGACCTCATAAGTACCTTTCAACAAATCTTTGTATCGATTTGCAATCTCTTTATTCTCTTCTTCTAAGGTTGCTGTATATTGCAATGCTTGCATAAATTGATTTTTTTTGAATCAATAGTGAAGTTACTAATTAGAATTGTAATACACAACAATTAGGATTCTAAATTTTGAATTCGTTGCAATAAGGTTGGATGTGAATAATGCACAAAAACATACGCAGGATGAGGCGTTAAATTACTCAAACTATTTTTTGATAATTTTTTGAGTGATGAAACTAAATATCGTCCATCAAAGGTATTTTTTGCATAATCATCAGCTTGATATTCAAATTTTCTGGATACAGCATTCATGAATAAACCTGTGATTTCAGAAATCGGTGAATACAAAATTCCGAAAGCAATCAAGCCAATATGAAAACTTGGAATGGAAACACTCAATGCATTTGATAATAGGGAAGAACTGATAAAAAGCGATACTAAATAAAGCATAAATCCTGTTAAAAGTAGTGAAACAATCAAATTAAAAATGATGTGTTTGCGTTTATAATGACCAACTTCATGCGCTAAAACAGCTACAATTTCATCCGTTTCTAAATCATTGATCAGAGTGTCATATAAGGTAATTCTTTTTTGAGAACCAAATCCTGAAAAATAAGCATTTGCTTTTGTGGATCGTTTTGAGCCATCAATGACAAAGATATTTTGTAAAGTAAAACCTACTTTTTGAGCATAATTTTCAATGGCAGTTTTCAATTCACCTTCTTCTAAAGGAGTTTGTTTGTTAAAAATAGGAACAATTAATTTGGCATAAAATAGATTCATAAAAACAGTAAAAACAGCTATGAAAACCCAAGTATAGATCCAAAAATTATCACCAGAATATTGATAAAAAAGCATAATAATTGATAAAATACCACCACCTAAAATAATGCTCATTAGCCAACCTTTTAGTTTGTCTGTCCAAAATATTTTTTTGGTTGATTTGTTAAATCCGAATTTTTCTTCAATCACAAATGTTTGGTAATAGGAGAAAGGAGTTGTTAAAATATCTGAACCCAACATGATAAATCCGAAAAAAAGCAATGCCACTAAAATGGGATTATTTGTAAAACTTCTTGCAAAATCATCTACCAATTTAAAACCTTCTAAAAAGAAAAATAGCATTGTTAAAATGAAAGAAAATAAAGAAGTCACTCTTGAAAATTTCGCATTTTTTTTCTTATAATCTTGTGATTTTTTATACGCTTCTTCATCATACACATCTGATAATTCATGTGGAATTTTATCATCAAAACGTTTTGTATTTAAAAAATCTAGGACTTTATCAATGATAAAATCGATGATTAAAATACTGATGAGAATGTAAAATAAAATGGTTGAATTCATAAATTTAGTTGAAATTTCGTTGTCTTTTTGCTTCAAATAAAAGAATTGCAGCTGCTACAGAAACGTTCATAGAATCAATCATTCCTTGCATAGGAATATTGATGTTTTGCGTCGCATGTTCTCGCCAAATTTCGGTTAAACCTGTATCTTCTGTACCCACAACAATGGCAGAAGATTTTGTATAATTTTCTTTGTGGTATTCGTTTGAATTTTGCAAAGTAGCAGCAAAAATTTGAATCTTTTTTTCTTTCAAAAATGTAATAATTTCTTCAGAAGTTCCTATTGCAATTTGATTCGTAAAAACGCAACCCACACTTGAACGAATGATATTTGGGTTGTACATATCACTTTTAGCATCTGCAATCAACACAGCATCAATATTTGCAGCATCTGCAGTGCGTAAAATGGCTCCAATATTTCCAGGTTTTTCAATACTTTCAGCTACTAAAATCAGGGGGGTTTTAGAAAGTTTGATGTTAGAAAGTGATAAAGATTTTATTTTTGCAATCGCCAAAATTCCTTCTGTAGTTTTTCTATAAGCGAGTTTGTCATAGATTTCTTGTGAAATCAAAATTTGTTCAACATTTTGAAAATCAGAAAGTAAAATATCATTTTTTGTAGTTGGTAAAAATAGGAGGGAAGTGATTTCATAATCCCCTTTTTTTGCCAATTCAATTTCTCTTTTTCCTTCAATCAAAAAAAGGCCTTGTTTTTTTCGCTCTCTGGCTTTTTCTTGCAATTTGAGCAAATTTTTGATAAAAGGATTCTGAATACTAGTGATTTCTTTCATGGAATTTAAAAACACAAAAATACCTAATTGTAGGTATTTTATGCTACTATAAACTTTTTAATATTTGCAATGACTTTAATTTTACCGGAAAAAATATCTTTCAGTTTGGGAAATTTTGTTAGAAAAAGAAATAGGTTTTTTAAAGTCTTCAAATGTCTTCATAAAAAAGGCTCGCAATTTGCGAGCCTTTTTTTCAATAAGTTTTACTTAAAGAGTATTCTATTCTGATTTGAATTTTTCAGCATAGCGTTTCCATAAAGTAGTTTGATGACTCTCCAAACTGATTTTTCTTCCTTGAATAAAAGCTTCTGAAATGATATTTGTTCTCATATCTAAAGCATCTCCTTCAGAAATAAAAAGTGTAGCGTCTTTTCCAACTTCCAAAGTTCCTGCAAGGGCATCAATGCCTAAAATTTTTGCTGCATCACCAGTAATTAATTGCACTGCTTTTTCTTTTTCCAAACCAAAAGCGGCAAAAGTTCCTGCGTAAAAAGGTAAATTTCTTGTGTTCATTCTGTCCATTTGGCCTTCCATTCCTAACCCAACCAAAACACCTTTGTCTTGTAATGTTTTTGCAATGGTGTATGTGTCATCATAAGCATCATCTTCATTATTTGGATTTCTGTGAGGTCTGTTTAAAATTACAGGAATGTTATTTTTTACCAACAAATCTGTTACTTTTTCTGCACCTTCACCACGAACAATGACTAAATTACTAATGCCAAATTCTTTGCTCATTGTGATGGCATCAGTGATTTCTTTTTCGCCATTTACATGAATAAACAATTTTTGACTACCATCAAACAAACCTTTTGTTGCTGCAAATGGTAAGTGTTTTTTATCAGATTTAGAGGCTAGATATTGCTTTGCATCTGTAAAAAATGAATTGATTTTTTCCACATTTTTTGGATATTCTGGACTTGGTTTCAAAGCAGGATCTTCTCCTAACCACCATCTTCCACTTGTAAAACTTCCTGGCCAATTCAAATGAATTGCGTCATCAACTTTAATAGCAGCATCCTCCCAATTCCAAGCATCCATCTGAACAATTGATGAAGTTCCAGAAATTGTTCCTCCTTTTGGAACAATTTGCGCCATTAAAACGCCATTTGGTCTCATGGATTCCACCAATTTACTTTCAGCATTATACGCAATTAAACTGCGAACATGTGGGTTCATAATTCCAATTTCGCTTTCATCATCACTGGCTTTTACAGCATCAATTTCTACCAAACCTAAAGTGGCGTCTAATGCTATAAATCCTGGGTAAATGTGTTTTCCTTCTGCTTTGATGATTGTTCCCATTCTAGCAATTTTCATCATGGCACTTCCTACAAAAGTGATTTTGCCATCAACAAACATTATCAAAGAGTTTTCAATGATTTGTCCATTTCCTAAATGTGCAGTTGCACCTTCAATACTTATGGCTGTAGTTTGTTTTGATGCAGGTGTCTGTTGTGCAAATATGTTTCCTACAAAAGCAAAAAACAGTACAATTTTTAGTATATTTTTCATAATCTTTTAGCTTTTAGTTTCTTCTAATGTATCACAGTGAAAATTGCGATCTTCTCTTTTCATTGGGACTTGTGTTTTTGCACCACCCATTTTTTCTTTCAACATCATATTGATTAATTTGCTTTTTTCTTCTTTAATCGCTTGACGTTTTTGCAAATCATCATTTACATCAAAAAATACTTTTCCATCAATAATTGTTTTTTCAACTTTTGCATAAATTGACATTGGATGATTATTCCACAACACAACATCTGCTTCTTTACCTTCTTTGATACTGCCAACTTTATCGTCAATATGTAACAATTTTGCTGGATTTATAGTAACCATTTTCCAAGCTTCCAATTCTGACATTCCTCCGTATTTTACTGTTTTTGCAGCTTCTTGGTTCAATCTTCTTGACATTTCTCGGTCATCAGAATTGATAGCAACTGTTACACCTGCATTGTGCATGATGGCTGCATTGTATGGAATTGCATCTAAAACTTCGTATTTATAAGCCCACCAATCTGAAAAAGTTGAGCCTCCAACACCATGTTTTGCCATTTTGTCAGCCACTTTATACCCTTCTAAAATATGCGTGAATGTGTTAATTTTAAAATTGAATTTTTCAGCAACTTTTATCAACATATTGATTTCTGATTGCACATATGAATGGCAAGAAATAAAACGTTCGCCGTTTAAAATTTCTAATAAAGTCTCCATTTCAATATCTTTTCTGAAAGGTTGACCACTTTTTTTCAACGTTTCGTATTCTTTAGCTCTTGTGAAATAATCTACAAAAACTTGTTCAACACCCATTCTTGATTGTGGAAAACGAGTTCCATTGGTGCTTCTAGATTGTTTTACATTTTCTCCCAAAGCAAATTTGATGAACTTTGGAGAGTTGTTATAAATCATATTTTCAGCATTTTCTCCCCATTTTAGTTTGATGATGGCTGAGCGTCCTCCAATAGGATTTGCAGAACCATGTAAAATTTGAGCAGTGGTGGTTCCTCCTGAAATATTTCTATAAATATTGATGTCTGTTGGATCAACAACATCTTCAATAGTAACTTCTGCAGAAGAATTGTGCGCACCTTCATTTACGGCTGAAGTCGCAATATGCGAATGCTCGTCAACGATTCCTGCTGTTAAATGTTTGCCTGTTCCATCAATTTCAACAACGCCTTTTGCAGAAAGATTTTTACCAATTTTAGCAATTTTTCCGTCTTTTAATAAAACATCCGTATTTTCTAAAATTCCAGCATCTTCACTTGTCCAAACTGTAACATTTTTAATTAAAATCGATTCAGATTTTGGCTGTACATAATTTCCAAATCCAATGTTTGGAAAGCTTACAGGCATTACCAAAATTTCCTTTTCAGTTGATTTTTCATCTTTTTTAATTTCTACTTCTTTGGCTACTTTTTTGCTTGCAGACCAAGAAGTTTTGTTGCCTTTTGTATCAAAAGCACTTCCTTCCATGACATTTGCTGCATTGATAATTTTTCCCATCAAACGTGTATACCCTTCGTCATCAAGCGTAATTTCAACCCAATCATTTTGAAAAGAGAATTTTGAAGTGATTTTTTTATCAGCCAATTTAATAGTACCTGTTTGTTTTGCACCCTTACCTGAAATAGACAAATCGTAATTTTTTCCATTTACATACAGCATATAATCACCAGTTATATCTTTGATATTCATATCATTGATGATGTTTTGTTCTCCTTGAACCCAATTTTCATAAATGGTTGATGAAGCGTCAAAAACATCTCCAGAAGTGATGATGAAATTGGCAAAACTTCCTTTATTTAAATTTCCAATACTAGTATTTCCAATAATTTTAGCAGGAATTGAAGTTAAAGAAGCCAAAGCCCATTTTTTATCAAAACCATATTCAATGGCTTTTTGTAAATTTTTATGGAATGTTTCAGCAGATTTCAACTTGTAAGTTGTCAATGCAAATGGCACTCCATTTTTTTGTAAAACAGATAAATTTGATGGATCTTGATTCCATTTACGCATATCTCTCAATGAAATTTGTTCTGCTAACAATGGGTTTGAAACATCATAAGGATTTGTAAAATCAATTGGAATGATGAATGTTGCATTGGTTTTTTTGATATCATTGATTTTTTCAAATTCATCTCCAGAACCTAAAATAGTATATTGAATTCCGAATTCATCACCCACTTTATCTGCTCTTACAGCATCTAAATGATTTTCAGTTTCAAAAATTTGAACCAAATTTTTATTTTTATTCAAAGCTTCTAAAGCCAAATCTTTGTTTTTCATATTTCCTTTGGCATACCAATCTGCATCCAAATATACTTGACGCAATAAAGCCATAGCACCCATTCTTGAAGCTGGATAAGATTGTCTTGACTGTACACTTTTATTAAATGATAAAAACTGTGCTGATTTGGTATCTAAAATTCGGTAAGCATTGGTAGTATTAGGATTCAATGCCACCAACAAACCATTTCCGCGAATAATTCCGTCTTGTAAATGGGTATTTACAGCTCCAAATCCAGCATTTAAAAGCTCAGTTGCTTTTTTGTTATCGAACTTAAAATCGCCAATTGGATTGGTTTCAGGACGAATGTGGTCATTCCAATAATAACCTTCTCTTTCAGCTTCGTATTGAGAAGATCTTGAATCAGAAGGATTTCTTTTTGGTTTTGCAATTCCAAAATCGGAATAAATATCAATAAATGATGGATAAATCATTTTGCCGTCTAAATCTATAATTTTTGTTCCCTCAGGAATTTTTACAGATTTTCCAACTTCAGCAACTTTTCCATCCTTCACCAACAATGTTCCTTTTTGAATAATGTTTTCTGGCGTCACATAAATGGTCGCATTTGTAAAAGCAACTAAAATGCTTTTGGATGTTTTTACTCCTGAATTTGTCGGAAAATAATCTTGGGCATTTGCCAAAGAAATCGACAAGAAAAAGAGTACAAATAGTAGTTTTTTCATAAATGTTTGAATTAATTTGAATTGGTTCTAAATTTATTGACTTGATTTTGGATTGAACCAAATTAAATACACTTTAACATAAGTTTAAGAAAATAGGACTATAGAATAATAAGGTTAAAAAGTGCAATTTTTTTGAAGAAAATTCACTTAGAATAAAGAAAAATGCAATTAGTTTTTCAAGTTTTCAAAACCTGTTTTCTCAAAATAAGAAATCAACAAATCCACTACATAATTGTATGAATCAACTCCTTTTTGTTGGTTATTTGCCTTTAAATAAGCGTCATAACCTTTTTTGATAAGTGGTTCAAACGGATTTTGGTACTGTTCCCAAAAATCATAACTTTCTTTAAAATCTTTCAAAATCCCCACGTTTACGGTTTTCATCAATAAAGCATATTTTTCAGGATCTCTTTTTCGCAACTCAGAAATGCAATATCCAAAAGCCATTCTATAACTTGCATATGTAAAATAAATGTCATCACTATGATTTGCTGCCAAAAAACCAATAAAATTGGCTTCATTTTCAGCTGCAAATCCTAATTGATGTGCCATTTCATGACACGTAGTTGTTGGATAACTCGTTTTCGGAATTCTAGCATTTACTTGTGCTTCTCCAGTCAAAGGATTGAAATACCCTGAAGTTCCATTATACGATTGCAACAAACTCATTAGAGAACTTTTTACGGATGGAAATTGATACGAAAACTGAGGGTATTTATTTGCCAACTGCTCATAACTTTCAATTGCAATTGCATACATTTCTTGCTGATTGTATGGGCTTTTTACTTTAATAGAATCATTTTTTGTGATTCGTATTTGAGTTTCATTCAATTGTTGAATGATACTTTGTGTCGTGTTGAACAAATTTTGTGTTGTGTATTTTTCTTGTTCAAAACCTAAATTTTCTGAAAGTGGATTTCTGTAATAATTCAATCCCCAAAAAAGGTAAAAACAAGCATATAACATTGAAATTATAGTTATAAAATGAATGATTTTATGCGAAAAAAAATGAAATTTAGTTTTTACTAATCGCACTAAAAATCGAATGAATATAAAAATCAAAAAAAACAGTAAAACATCCCCAATTGAAAATGGAATCCAGCCAAAAAGCATTCTTAAAAATTTAGAAATGCTTACATAAATCCCAGTAGAATAGTAGGTTTCAATGAATATTGGAAACTTAGATGCAAGTTGTACCAACAAATATTGAATTGGTAGTAAAGCCGCTATAAAAAGGTGTTTTTTATTCCATTTCATGGTTGTAAATGTAGGAAATAGAATAGCAAGTTAAGGAGTTGTTAACAACTTAATAACAATTTTTTTAAAGAATTGTTTAGAAATTAAACAAAAAAAATCTGGACTTTGAAAACTAAAAAAATTACATTTGTTACATGGAAAATACGAATGCACTCTTAGAGAAAAAAACAGATAAAAGTAGAGTTATCAGTCTCGAAAAAGGAAAAATACCACCACAAGCGATTGATTTAGAAGAAGCTGTTTTAGGAGCAATGATGATTGATAAAAAAGGAATTGATGATGTCATTGATATTTTGCATTCAGATGCTTTTTATGAAATAAGACATCAAGAAATTTATGCTGCGATTTATGAATTGTTCCAAAATTCACAACCAATTGATTTATTGACAGTTTCTAGTTTATTAAAAAAGAAAGGAAAATTAGACTTGGCTGGAGGCGATTTTTACTTGATTCGCTTAACGCAAAAAGTAGCTTCTTCAGCGCATATTGAATTCCATGCTCGAATTATTCTTCAAAAATACATTCAACGAAAATTAATCTCTATTTCATCAGAAATTATAGAAAGTTCGTATGATGAAACTACGGATGTTTTTGATTTGCTAGACAGTGCTGAAGCAAAATTGTTTGAAGTTACACAAGGAAATTTAAAGAAAAGTTCAGAAGATGCTGGTTCTTTAGTAAAACAAGCCTTGAAAAAAATTCAAGAAATTGGAAACAAAGAAGGAATGTCTGGTTTGGCATCTGGATTTACAAAATTAGATGCATTGACTTCAGGATGGCAACCATCAGATTTAATTATCATTGCTGCAAGACCTGGTATGGGAAAAACGGCATTTGTAATTTCAATGGCAAAAAATATGGCGATTGATTTTAATCATGCAGTTGCTGTTTTCTCTCTGGAAATGTCTTCAGTTCAGTTGATTACACGTATGATTTCTTCAGAAACTGGATTGCCATCAGAAAAATTACGTAAAGGAAATTTGGCTTTACACGACTGGGAATTGCTAAATTATAAAGTAAAAAGCTTGTCAGATGCACCCATTTATATTGATGATACACCTTCTTTATCCATCTTCGATTTGCGTGCAAAAGCCCGAAGATTGGTGTCACAACATGGTGTAAAAATCATCATTATTGATTATTTACAATTGATGACAGCTGGAGGAAATAACAACAAAGGTCCTGGAAATAGAGAGCAAGAAATTTCTACCATTTCTCGAAACTTAAAAGCTTTGGCAAAAGAATTGGAAGTTCCTGTAATTGCACTTTCGCAGTTATCTCGTGCTGTAGAAACTAGAAGTGCAGGAAGCAAAAGACCTTTGTTATCTGATTTACGTGAATCTGGAGCAATTGAGCAAGATGCAGATATTGTAAGCTTTATTTACAGACCTGAATATTATGGAATGACAGAATGGGATGATGATGAGCGTTCTCCATGTGAAGGTCAGGGTGAATTTATTGTTGCAAAACATAGAAATGGTGGTTTGGATAATATCCGTTTGAAATTTACAGGACATTTGGCAAAATTCTCTGATTTGGAGGAAGGAGTTGGTTCTAAATTTCAATCAAGTATGAATTCAAATCCTTTTGAAAATATCTCACCTGATAAACGAATTCAGTCAAGTGAAGCTTTTGGAGATGACGAAGATGACGTTCCTTTTTAGTTAAATTTTTAAAAAACTACATAAAATACACAATTACTTATAGCTAATTGTGTATTTTTATTTTCATATGAAAAATCTGTTTGCTTTTTGTTTTTTACTGTTGATTTCAAATTCAATTTTGGCATCATTTATTTATTTACCGATGAATCATGACAATCAAAGAAACCATTTAAAAGCGTATGGAATTGTTTTTTATTCGCTTGAAAATGGATTGAAAGCCAAATGGTTACTAAATCATGATGGAGGCGCTTTTTTGATTGAAAATAACAAAGCCATTGAAAATGAATGCAAAATCAGAGGCGTTTCTTACGAAATCATTTCTGATGCAAAATCGCAGCTCATTTTAGAAGAAATTGGAGCACCTTCTTCAAATAAAGAAGCTGTTACTCTTGAAAAAGCGCCTAAAATTGCGGTATATTCTCCTAAAGACAAAATGCCTTGGGACGATGCTGTAACCATGGTTTTGACCTATGCAGAAATTCCTTTTGATGTAATTTACGACAAGGAAATTTTAGCAGACAAATTGCTTTTATATGAATGGTTGCATTTGCATCACGAAGATTTTACGGGTCAATATGGTAAATTTTATGGTTCATTTAGAACTGCACCTTGGTATGTAGAGCAAAAACAAGAAGCTGAAAAATTGGCAAAAGAATTGGGTTTTTCTAAAGTTTCAGAAGAAAAATTAGCAGTTTCAAAAAAAATTAGAGACTATGTTATAAGTGGTGGATTTATGTTTGCTATGTGTTCTGCAACAGATAGTTTTGACATAGCCTTGGCAGCTGAGGGTGTTGATATTGCTGAGGCAATGTTTGATGGTGATGCAACTGACATCAATTATCAATCAAAAATTGATTTTGAAAAAACTTTTGCTTTTAAGGATTTTGTATTAGAAAGAAATCCAGTTGTGTATGAGTTTTCGTCTATAGATATGACCAATAAACGTGCTATTCCTAAAACTTCAGATTATTTTTCATTGATAGAATTTTCCGCAAAATGGGATCCAATTCCAACCATGTTAACTCAAAATCACACTGTTTTGGTAAAAGGCTTTATGGGGCAAACCACTTCTTTTGATAGAAATACCATAAAAACAAATGTACTTATTTTGGGAGAAAATACGGTAAATAGAGAAGCTCGTTACATTCACGGAACTAAAGGAAAAGGATTATTTACGTTCTATGGTGGGCATGATCCTGAAGATTATACGCACAGAGTGGGTGATCCAAAAACCGAATTGGATTTGCACCCAAATTCACCAGGATACAGATTGATTTTGAACAACGTTTTGTTTCCTGCCGCTAAAAAGCAAAAACAGAAAACATAAATTTCTGTTTATTAATTGTGAATAAATTATCAGAAATTGATGTTTTAATTAGGTCACTTTTGTATTTTTGTAGCACTTAAAAAACTACAATGCCAACAACTCAACAATTACAAGATTTTACTCAACAAGTTCGTAGAGATATTTTACGCATGGTACATGCCGTAAACTCAGGACATCCAGGAGGTTCATTAGGGTGTGCCGAATTTTTTACTTGCTTATATCAAAAAGTGATGGATTATTCCACAGATTTTTCTATGGATGGTATCAATGAAGATGTTTTTTTCCTTTCAAATGGACATATTTCACCAGTTTATTACAGTGTTTTAGCACACAGTGGATTTTTTCCAGTATCAGAATTAGCTACTTTTAGACATATTGATTCTCGTTTACAAGGACACCCAACAACGCACGAAGGTTTACCAGGAATCAGAATTGCTTCAGGTTCACTAGGTCAAGGATTGTCTGTAGCGTTAGGCGCTGCTCAGGCAAAAAAACTGAATAACGATTCAAAATTAGTGTACACGTTACATGGAGATGGGGAATTACAAGAAGGTCAAAATTGGGAAGCAATCATGTATGCATCCGCAAAAAAAGTAGACAATATCATTGCAACTATTGATGTGAATGGAAAGCAAATTGATGGTTCTACTGACCAAGTTTTACCAATGGGAAGTTTGAAAGCAAAATTCGAAGCTTTTGGTTGGGATGTTTTAGAAGTAAAAGAAGGGAATGATATTGAAGCAATTTTAGCTGGTCTTGCAACTGCAAAATCGTTAACAGGAAAAGGAAAACCAGTTTGTATTTTGTTATATACAGAAATGGGAAATGGTGTTGATTTTATGATGCATACACATGCTTGGCATGGAAAAGCACCAAATGACGCACAGTTAGAAAGTGCATTAGCTCAAAATCCTGCAACTTTAGGAGATTATTAATTACCTCATTATAATGTATTTAAAAAGCCTACAAATTATTTTTGTAGGTTTTTTTATTTTTATTACGAATGAAACTGTTAGATTACCTTTATCTTTACGACTGAAAAAGTGCTCATAAAAAAATCAATCAAAAAAATGAAAATTGGTATTGTTTGTTATCCAACATTTGGAGGAAGTGGAGTAGTGGCAACAGAATTAGGAATGGCTTTGGCAGACAATGGTCATGAAGTACATTTTATCACGTATAATCAACCAGTTCGTTTGGATTTTTTATCACACAAATTGCATTTTCATCAAGTATTGATAGAAGAATATCCCTTGTTTCAATACCAACCTTATGAACTGGCTTTGTCTAGTAAAATGGTGGAAGTTGTCAAAAAATACCATTTAGAGGTTTTGCATGTACACTATGCAATTCCCCATGCGTATGCAGCGTATATGGCAAAACAAATGTTGTTAGAAAAAGGAATCAATATCAAAGTGGTTACTACCTTGCATGGAACTGATATTACTTTAGTGGGTAGTCATCCAACCTATAAAGCTGCTGTTGAATTTAGCATCAATCACTCTGATGTGGTGACAGCTGTTTCAAATAATTTAAAAGAAACGACCAATCAATTATTTCATGTAAACAAGGAAATTAAAGTAATTTATAATTTTATTGATATCAAAAAATACGAAAAAGCCGAAGGCGAAGATTGCAATAGAATTGCATTAGCAAAACCTGAAGAACGTATTTTAACCCACATTAGTAATTTTAGAAAAGTAAAAAGAATAGAAGATGTTATTAAAATTTTCTATGAAGTTCAAAAAGTAATTCCATCGAAATTATTATTGGTTGGTGAGGGCCCTGATCGAGCAAAAGCTGAAAATCTCACCAAAAAACTCAAAATTAAAGACAGTGTATATTTCTTAGGAAACAGTACTGAGGTCACCAAAATTTTATGCTATTCTGATTTGTTTTTGTTGCCTTCACAAACAGAAAGTTTTGGATTAGCAGCTT
>JANQTK010000323.1 GCA_030731695.1 Polaribacter sp. | reverse complement strand
GAAAATGTCATTTTCTGAAAAAAGCAATTGATTATTTTTGTATCGTTAAAAATAGAATATAATTAAAATAGACAAATAGTACAATTAAAAACTAGTACCCTAATGACCCTTTTTTATGAATTACACAAAAAAACTTCAGTATTCAAAATTGTTTGTAGACCCCAAGACAAATAGTTTTTCAATAACAAGCATTTTAAATCTCAAAAATCTTTTTGTTGGTTTAATTTAGGCTTAAAACTTTATTGTAATTATTTAAATTTAATTTTTCTAAAATAAAATACTTGTTTGTGGGTTTAAGTACTCACTTGCAAAAAATAAAATAAAATTCTCAAAAAAAACCAAATTATACTTAAATCCACTAAAAATGAAAATTAAATTACATTTAAAATTACTAATCTTATTCGCAGCTTTTCTTAGCACGAGCCTTGCTTCTGCTCAGACGCTTTACGATGTTGTACTAGGTACAGATACAAAACCAATTACCCAAGTACAATTTGAATTTAATGGAAACACTATTACTCAAAACAGTGGTTATGGTGCAAATAGAGCTCCAAACTCAAGACAAACTACACTTCCAGTATGGATGAACTACATTAAAATTAATGACGGAGGTATTAAAACGTTAGATTTTTATAATGAAATTGGTTCTTTTGTAACTAACAGTAATATAACCAATGCTTCTACAGGTATAGGTGTTTATAATCAGGGTTCAGAAGTTTTAGCAACTAATGGTGCTGCTGCTTGGGAAGATGCTATGCAAGACATGGTAAACTCTAGAAACGCATTACATTATCTATTTTATGACGGTTCATCTTCAAACCCTGCAACACCTCCAGCTGGTGACGATTTTGATATTAAATGGAAAAAAGCTTTAACAAATGATGATCACTTAGTGGTTAGTGAAAGAGATGGTAATACTTTTTTTACCATTGTTCCTTTAGGTATTAATGGCACACCAATAACATCAGCTAGAACATTGCGTTTCGGTTTTGTAGAAGGTGCAAATAATGGAGGCAATAGTACAACAGGTAATGGATCTAGAAAATACGACTGGAATATTGGTTATGGAGCTTCTGGTACTGGTAGATTTGAAGATCAACCACAAATGTTTTCTGTCATAGATGTATCTTTATTTAATACAAGTCAACCAATTTATGGTTTTAGAATTGATAATGATGGACAAGCAGACGTAAAGTTTTATGGTATATCAGATGATACATTCGATAATAATCCTACAAACCCTTTAACACCCGGTTTACAAGGTAATGTTTTTAATGATTTAGACTTATTAAACGACAACACAGTTGATGGTTCAGGGATTTCAACTCCTGGAGGAACTCAATTGTATGTAAGTTTGTTAGATAGCTCAAATAATATTATTTCTACTAAACCGGTTAATTCAGATGGTTCTTATGAATTTTTAGCAGAAGTATATGAAAATACAAATTATAAAATAGTTTTGCATACTTCTTCTGGAGGTAGCACAACACCTAATTTACCAACTAACTGGATTAATACAGGTGAAAATGTAGGAACTTCAGCTGGTAATGATGGTAATGTAAATGGAATAATTAATGCATCAGTAGCTACTACTCTTGTAACACAAGTTAACCTTGGTATTGTAGAACAAGCACCACCCTCTGGTTCAATAGGAGATACTGTTTGGTATGATGCAGATGGCAATGGTGCACAAAATGGTGGAGAAAATGGATTAGAAGGCGCAACAGTAACTTTAGATCCAGGAACACCTGGAAATAATGCAGATGATACAACAGTAACGACTGATGCAAGTGGAAATTATTTATTTGATAATTTACCAGCAGGAAACTATACAGTTTCTGTGGATGTATCTACAGTAACAGGTGGCTTACCTGCATTAGTAACACCAGCAGAGTTATCACAAACTTATGATAATGATGGAACAGGTACTTCAAATACATCTAGTTTAACTTTAGCAGCAGGAGAAAATAATTTAGATCAAGACTTTGGATATCAAGGTTTAGGTTCTATTGGAGACACTGTTTGGTATGATGCAGATGGAGATGGAACACAAAATGGAACAGAAAGTGGTCTTGAAGGTGCAACAGTAACTTTAGACCCAGGAACTCCTGGAGACCCAAGTGATGATGTAACTACAACTACCGATGCAAATGGTAACTATATCTTTGATGATTTACCAGCAGGTAATTACACAGTAAGTGTAGATGTAAGTACAGTAACAGGTGGTTTACCTTCGGGTGTAACACCAGCAGAATTAGCACAAACTTTTGATGCTGATGGAACTGGAACAGCAAATACAAGCGACTATACATTAGCAGCAGGCGAAGACAATGTAGACC
>JANQTK010000322.1 GCA_030731695.1 Polaribacter sp. | reverse complement strand
TTTAATCAAAAAAATATTCTCTTTTGGCAACGAAAAACACTACTGAAAGAATCAACTTCGCAACTTCTCAAATGATTAAGGAGTATCCAGACTTTTTGGATATTCAGGTAAAATCTTTCCAAGATTTTTTCCAACTTCAAACAAAAGCAGAAGAAAGAGGTGAAGAAGGTTTGTACAAAACCTTCATGGATAACTTTCCAATTACAGACACAAGAAATCAATTTGTACTCGAATTTTTAGATTATTTCGTTGACCCTCCTAGATACAGCATTCAAGAATGTATTGAAAGAGGTTTAACTTACAGTGTTCCTTTAAAAGCACGTCTAAAATTATTCTGTACAGACCCAGAGCACGAAGATTTCGAAACGATTGTTCAAGATGTATATCTTGGAACAATTCCTTATATGACAAACTCAGGAACCTTTGTAATCAATGGTGCTGAGCGTGTTGTTGTTTCTCAATTACACAGATCTCCTGGTGTATTTTTTGGTCAATCTTTCCATGCAAATGGAACAAAGTTGTACTCAGCAAGAGTAATTCCTTTTAAAGGTTCTTGGATCGAGTTTGCAACAGATATCAATCAAGTAATGTATGCTTATATTGATAGAAAGAAAAAATTACCAGTAACAACATTATTCAGAGCCATTGGTTTTGAAAGAGATAAAGATATTTTAGAAATTTTTGACCTTGCAGAAGAAGTAAAGGTTTCTAAAGCTGGATTAAAAAAAGTATTAGGTCGCAAATTAGCTGCCAGAGTTTTAAAAACTTGGCATGAAGATTTCGTAGACGAAGACACAGGCGAAGTAGTATCAATCGAAAGAAATGAAATCATTTTTGATCGTGATACAATTTTAGATAAAGACCATGTAGATGAAATCATAGAATCTGGTGCTAAAACTATCTTATTACATAAAGAAGATAATCAGCAAGCAGATTATGCGATTATTCATAATACATTACAAAAAGATCCAACAAACTCTGAAAAAGAGGCTGTTGAACATATTTACAGACAATTACGTAATGCAGAACCACCAGATGAGGAAACTGCAAGAGGTATTATTGATAAATTATTTTTCTCTGAACAACGTTATAATTTAGGCGAAGTTGGTCGTTTTAGAATGAACACCAAACTTGGTTTAGATATTAACATGGATGAGAAAGTATTGACAAGAGTTGATATCATTACCATTATTAAATATTTGATTGAGTTAATCAATTCAAAAGCTGAGGTAGATGATATTGACCACTTATCAAACAGACGTGTAAGAACTGTTGGTGAACAATTAGCAGGTCAATTTGGTGTTGGTTTAGCACGTATGGCTAGAACAATTCGCGAGCGTATGAACGTTCGTGATAATGAAGTTTTCACACCTATTGATTTGATCAATGCAAAAACATTGTCATCAGTAATCAATTCTTTCTTTGGTACAAACCAGTTATCTCAGTTCATGGATCAAACAAATCCATTAGCAGAAATTACGCACAAACGTAGATTATCTGCACTTGGACCTGGAGGTTTATCAAGAGAAAGAGCAGGTTTTGAGGTTCGTGACGTTCACTATACACATTATGGACGTTTATGTCCAATTGAAACTCCTGAGGGACCAAATATTGGTTTAATTTCTTCCCTAGCTGTTTTTGCAAAAGTGAACAATTTAGGATTTATTGAAACTCCTTATCGTAAAGTTGAAAACGGAACTGTAGTTGGAAATGATTTGATTTATTTAAGTGCCGAGGAAGAAGAAGGTAAAAAAATAGCGCAATCAAATCTAGAACTAAATGCTGATGGAAGTTTTGTTTCTGATAGAGTTATTGCTCGTGAAGAAGGAGATTTTCCAGTAGTTTCTTCAGATGTAATTGATTATATGGACGTTGCTCCAAATCAAATTGCTTCGATTTCTGCATCGTTAATTCCGTTCTTAGAACATGATGATGCGAACCGTGCTTTGATGGGATCAAACATGATGCGTCAAGCAGTTCCATTATTACGTCCTGAAGCTCCAATTGTGGGTACAGGTTTAGAAAGAAGAGTTGCAAAAGATTCTCGTATTTTGATAAATGCTGAAAGAGAAGGAGTTGTAGAATATGTAGATGCAAATAAAATTGTTATCAAATATGATCGTTCAGAAGAAGAAAAATTAGTAAGTTTTGATTCTGATGAAGTGACTTATAATTTGATAAAATTCAGAAAAACCAATCAAGGAACATCCATCAATCTAAAACCAATTGTAAAAAGAGGTGATAGAGTTACAGAAGGACAAGTTCTTTGTGAAGGATATGCAACACAACAAGGTGAATTAGCCCTTGGAAGAAACATGAAAGTTGCTTTCATGCCTTGGAAAGGATATAA
>JANQTK010000321.1 GCA_030731695.1 Polaribacter sp. | reverse complement strand
CAATTGGTGGTTTTGTAGCATATATTGATAAAATAGGCGCATCTAACGCCTTAGTGTACGTTGCTATGAAACCTTTAAATCTCTTTAAAAAACATCCTTACATTGCAGCTTCGTTAGTGATTCCTATTGGACAAATATTATTTATTGCCATTCCTTCAGCAGCTGGTTTGTCATTATTATTAATGGCTTCTTTATTTCCAATACTAGTAAATTTAGGTGTCAGTAAAATTTCAGCTGCTTCAGTAATCACAGCAACTACTGCTTTTGCTTTAGGACCAGCATCTGCAATTACCGCAAGTGCAAGTGCTATTATTGGTCTAGAATCCATCAATTATTTTATAAATCACCAAATAGTTTTGGCTGCTCCTTTGAGTATTTCAATGATGATTACTTACTATTTTGTAAATAAATATTATGATAAAAAAAATAATTTCGAAAAATCAGATTCAGAGGAAATAAAACAAGAAATTCAAGTTCCAGTGATTTATGCAATTATACCAATCTTGCCCATTATTTTATTAATTGTATTCTCTGAAATCTTTAGTCTTTTTCCAACTCCAATAAAATTAGACACAACCACAGCAATGTTTATTAGTTTATTTGTGGCGCTACTTTTTGAATTGATACGAATAAAAAATATAAAAGAGGTTTTTGAATCTTTAAAAATATTCTGGAATGGAATGGGAAATATTTTTAAAACCGTTGTTACACTAATTATTGCTGCTGATATTTTTGCACAAGGTCTTATTAGTTTAGGTTTTATTGATGGACTCATTTCTTTAACTCAAAATATTGGTTTCAATGCCACAGGAATTGGAATTGTAATGGCAGTGATGATATTCTTAGCTTCTATATTAATGGGAAGTGGAAATGCTTCGTTTTTTGCTTTTGGACCGTTAGTTCCTAAAATTGCGAAAACATTGGGTGTTGAAAGCACTATCATGATTTTACCCATGCAACTTTCAGCTTCTATGGGTAGAACTGTTTCACCTGTTGCAGGCCTCATAATTGCCGTTTCAGAAATTGCAGGAGTAACCACTTTACAAATAGTAAAAAGAAATGTCATTCCATTAACGGTAGCATTGGTGATAATGCTAATTTTTCACTTTATATAACAAATCATATGTTCAAATTAATAAAGAACTGTACTATATATGCTCCTCAAAAACTAGGCAATCAAGATATCTTGATCGCCAATGATAAAATTGTAGCAATAGCTACCAATTTAGATTCCTTCATCTCAGAAGCTGAAGTTTTTGATTTTTCTGGTCAAATAATCACTCCTGGATTAATAGACCAACACATTCATGTGGCTGGCGCTGGAGGCACAAGTGGTTTTTACTCTATGACTCCTGAAGTGTATTTAAGCGATTTAATTGCTTGCGGTTCAACAACAGTAGTTGGATTATTAGGTACTGACGGAAAAACAAGAAGCATCAGAACATTGTATGGAAAAGTAAAATCATTAGAACAAGAAGGAATATCTGCATACATGTATTGTGGATATTATGGAATTGATTCTGTTTCGATTACTGAAAGCATTCAATCTGATATGATTTTTATTGATAAAGTGTTGGGTTGTAAAATTGCTATTAGCGACATCAGAAGTTCGTATCCAACAGCACTTGAATTGCTCAGAAAAGTTTCAGAAATAAGAGTAGGAGGAACTATTGCTAACAAAAAAGGAATCTTACACATTCATTTGGGAAATTTAGATTCAAAAATGGATGTATTGTTTGAGTTGGTTCAAAAATATCAATTCCCCATTGAACACATCTCTCCCACTCATGTTGCCAGAACAAAACCCTTGTTTGAACAAGCTATCGAATTTGCAAAACTAGGAGGAACTATTGATATTACCACTGGCGCATCAAAATTTACAGAACCTTATAAAGCTGTTTTAATGGCTTTAGAAAATGGTGCTCCTATTGAAAACATAACATTTAGTACTGATGGCCATGCAGGTTTGAGAAAAACAAACGAAAATGGAGAATTTATTGGATCAAAAGTAGCGCCAATTGACCAAAATTTAAAACAAGTTGTTCAGTTGATTCAAAAAGGCGGAATACCTATTGAAGAAGCTTTTAAATTAATCACCTGTAATCCTGCAAAAAACCTTGGTTTACAACATAAAGGCACTATTGCTGTTGGTAATGATGCCGACTTTTGCATTTTTGACGAACATTTAAATTTAACAAATGTGTTTGCAAAAGGAAAACAAATGATGAAAGATAGCATAGTAATTGTAAAAGGAAATTTTGAATCATAGAATCAAAACTATAAATATGAAGATTTTAAAAATCATTTTTGTTGTCATTATAACTCTCAATTGCAGTGAGTTTTTTGCACAA
>JANQTK010000320.1 GCA_030731695.1 Polaribacter sp. | reverse complement strand
CTCACTGGCAAGGAAATGGTTATAATAACGGAACAAGAGGTCAAGGTCAAACTTATTTTATCTCTTTTGGTTATAAGCCTAACGAAAAACACAACTTTAACTTTTTGATTACAGGTGCTCCACAATGGCATGATCAAAACTTTACAAAAAGAATTTCTGACTATTTAAGCAATGGCTATAAATACAACAATAACTATGGTTTTTACCAAGGTGAGTACATGACAGAAAGAAGAAACTTTTATCACAAACCAGTGATGAACTTAAACTGGGATTACCAAATTTCTGATGCATCAAGTTTATCAACAGTTGTTTACGCTTCTTTTGGTCGTGGTGGAGGAACAGGAAATTATGGTAGATCTGCTGCAAGAATCAGAACTGCTGATGGTTTAATTGACTATGATGCAATTGTTGCTAACAACTCTGCACTTCCTGGTACAAATGGAAATTTTGGTGTAAACGCTTATGCTACAAGAGCTTCTATGAACTTACACAGTTGGTATGGTGTTGTATCTAACTTTGAGCACAAAATCAATGAAAACTTAACTTGGAATGTAGGTGCTGATTTAAGAACTTATTATGGTACTCACTTCAGACAAATTTCAAATTTCCATGGATTATCTTCTTGGACTGAAAGCAGAAACTTAAGAGATAATACTAACAATACAACTGCAACTTCTTTATCAAACACAGTAACTGAAACAGGTAAAGCAGATCCTTGGGTAGCTACTTTTAATACAATGGCTGAAAACCAAAGAGTTGATTATGATAACAGCGAGAGAATTTCTTACGCAGGATTATTTACTCAATTAGAATATGCAAACGACTTTATGTCTGCATTCTTCCAAGGTTCAGTTTCTAACCAAGCTCACCAAAGATTTGATAGATATGATTATTTACCTGAATTTCAAGATTCACCAAAAGTAAATAATACTGGTTACAACTTAAAAGTAGGTGCTAGTTTTAAAGTAACTGACGCAAGTACTATTTACATGAACACTGGTTATTATTCTCGTCAACCATACCATGATAATATCTTTAACAACTTTACAAATGCTATCAACCCTAGTTCTCAAAACGAAAAAATCTTTGGTTTAGAGTTAGGTTATAACTTCAAATCAGAATTCTTTTCTGCTAGTGTGAATTTATATAGCACAAGTTGGAAAGATAGAATTAGTGGATTTACAAACGTTGCAAACAATGTAGTAACTATTACTGAAACAACAGGTCAAAGCCAATTACACCAAGGTGTTGAGTTTGATTTTGTTGCAAACATTACAAGTCAATTAAAATTAAAAGGATTTGCTTCTATTGGTGATTGGAAATATGTTGGAGAACTTGTTTCAAGACAATTAGATGAAAACAGAAATTTAATTAATGCTGCAACTTCTGTTGATGTAGATGGAATTAATGTTGGTGATGCTGCACAAACTACTTATGGTTTAGGTTTTGACTATACAATTATTGAAAATTTAAGCGTTGATTCTGATTTCAGATTTTATGACAGATTATTCGCAAACGTAAGTCCAACTCGAGGAGAATTACAATTGCCTTCTTATGGTTTATTAGATATGGGTGTTTCTTACAAATTAAACTTAGGAACTTCAAAATCTAAATCATTAGATTTTAGAGCTAA
The DNA here is from genome assembly GCA_030731695.1 of Polaribacter sp. GTDB lineage: Bacteria > Bacteroidota > Bacteroidia > Flavobacteriales > Flavobacteriaceae > Polaribacter. Next base: position 721 of record JANQTK010000320.1, on the reverse strand, counting down.
CGTAAACAACGTTTTAGATAGAAGATACATTTCTGAATTAACTTCAGCAAACCAAGCAACTCCAGGTTCAACATTATACAGAGGTATCAATGTTACAAACAATGGTTTCTTTGGATGGGGAAGAACATGGAATGCTAGTGTTCGTTACAATTTCTAATAAAAAAAATACAAATTACTTAAAAACCACCTCAATTGAGGTGGTTTTTTTATGTTTAAAATTAGTAACTTTACCCAATCAAATTTTATAATTTTATCATGAAAGACATACATTCTTATTGGGCTTATTTGGTATTGGCGCTTTTAATTTTTGCTGTTATCAATGCGGTCATTGGACTTATTCAAAAAAAACAATTTACTGATATAGATTTACGAATCGGATTATTCACTTTAATCGTTTCACATATTCAATTATTAATTGGTCTTGGATGGTATTTTATGTCACCTTGGTATCAAGCATTAAAAGACGATGCAGCTACAGTGATGGGAGAAAAAGCGTTAAGATTATTAGCAGTTGAACATCCAACAATGATGATTTTAGCGTTGGTTTTTATCACTATAGGATGGTCTAAACACAAAAAGAAAACTACAGATGCTGCAAAATTTAAGACATTTGTAATATTTTATGGACTAGGATTGGTTTTTATTTTATCTAGAATTCCTTGGAGTAATTGGTTTAATTAATGAAATCGCCATTAATAAAGCGTTTGCTTAAGCAAACACC
>JANQTK010000319.1:31630-34282 GCA_030731695.1 Polaribacter sp. | reverse complement strand
CTCCAGATTTTACTCCTGCTTTTTGATATTCTGAAACTCTTTTTTCGAAGAAATTGGTTTTTCCTTCTAATGAAATCATTTCCATAAAATCAAAAGGATTGGTTGATTCGTATTCTTTTTCACAACCAAATTCTTGTAACAATCTATCAGTTACATATTCTAGATATTGAGTCATTAATTTGGCATTCATCCCAATCAAACTTACAGGTAAAGACTCTGTAATAAACTCACGCTCAATGTTTAAGGCATCAATAATAATTTCTCTAATACGATCTGGAGTTACTTTATTTACAATGTGTTTGTTATGTAAATGAACCGCAAAATCGCAATGCATACCTTCGTCTCTTGAAATCAATTCGTTCGAAAATGTTAATCCAGGTAATAATCCTCTTTTTTTCAACCAGAAAATAGAACAAAATGCACCCGAAAAGAAGATTCCTTCTACAGCAGCAAATGCAATTAAACGCTCAGCAAAAGAATCAGATTCTATCCATTTCAATGCCCATTCAGCTTTTTTTCTGATTGCAGGAAAAACCTCAATTGCTCTAAACAATCTATCTTTTTCAACTTCATCTTTCACATAAGTATCAATCAATAAAGAATAGGTTTCTGAATGAATATTTTCCATCATGATTTGAAATCCGTAGAAAAATTTTGCTTCAGAATATTGTACTTCATTCACAAAGTTTTCAGCTAAATTTTCATTCACAATTCCGTCAGATGCAGCAAAAAAAGCTAAAATATGTTTGATAAAATAGCGTTCTTCATCAGATAATTTAGAATTCCAATCAACAATATCAGCATGTAAATCGATTTCTTCGGCAGTCCAAAAGCAAGCCTGTTGTTTTTTATACCAATCCCATAAATCATTATGTTGAATTGGAAAAATTACAAATCTGTTGTCATTAGGTTGTAAAATGGGTTCTGTAAAAGACATTTATATATATATTTTGAGTGTTAGCAAATTCAATAAAAAAATTGTCTGAAAACGACATCTACAAAGATTGAAATTTTTAACCCAAAATGAAAGCGATACTTATTCACAAATTGCTTAAAGTTTTTAACAATTTTGATGATTTTGGTATTTTCCCTGAAAAATTGAAATTTTACAATTCATTGTTTATCAGTAAATTAAAAAAATAAAATCTTGCAAACCATTCATTTTAGGGACTTTCACTAAAAAATCTTTTTTTGGCATTCGTTTGATAAAAACATTGCGCTTTTTTTTATAATAAAAAGAGTATCAGAAATTTATTTTTCAAAATAAACCAAAATCAAAAAATATAACTGTATCTTTGATACATTATTAACATTTATTTTTTTTAAAGTGAAAAACGGTACAGTAAAATTCTTCAACGAATCTAAAGGTTTTGGATTCATTACTGAAGATGGTTCAAAAACAGAACATTTCGTTCACATTTCTGGCTTAGTAGATGAGGTTAGAGAAGGCGATACAGTTGAATTTGAATTAAAAGAAGGTAGAAAAGGTTTAAACGCGGTTAACGTAAAAGTTATATAACTATTTAGAATTTTTTTACATTAGGACAAGTCGCTTAAAATATTTTAAGCGACTTTTCTTTTGTCGTATTTTTGCAAAAACTTTATCTAAAATGAAAAATAAGTTTCCTCAGATTGTAACTATTGCAATTATTTCTTTATACCTCATCTTTTTGGCTGGTGCTATTGTTAGAATGACAGGCTCAGGAATGGGTTGTCCTGATTGGCCTAAATGTTTTGGCTACTACATTCCACCAACTGAAGAAGCACAAATTACTTGGAAACCCAATACTGAGTTTAAAAAAGGGATGATTATCATTAAAGATGAAACCTTATTTGTAGCAGAAAATGATTTGAAAACGATGGATGAATTCAACCCAAATAATTGGAGTGAATACACCAAACATGATTATGCAACTTTCAATAAATTTCATACTTGGACAGAATACATCAACAGATTGGTTTCGGTTTTAGCGGGGTTTGTATTTTTATTTTTGATATACGCTTCTACAAAATTTTGGAGAGAGAATAAGACAATTCCATTGCTTTCATTTGGAGCATTTTTCTTAATGCTCTTTGAGGCCTGGCTTGGAAAAACAGTGGTTGATTCTAATTTAACACCTACAATTATTACCATTCATATGGTGGTTGGTTTGATAATTATTGGGATTTTATTACGCCTAAAATTCATTATTTCAGAAAAAAATACCCTGTATAAATATGACAAGCTATTTAATAGATTGCTCATTATTTCAGTAATTTTCTCTTTAATTCAAATTGCCATGGGAACACAAGTGCGTCAATTTATTGATGAACAAGTAAAACTATATGGTTTTGAAAACAAGAATTATAGCTTGATGAACCCAAGTTTTAAATTTTATTTTCACAGATCATTTACGATTGCAATTGTGTTGGTAAATTTTGGAATGTTTTACTTGAATCAAGTGAAAAATTTGGGTTACAAGTTGGTTAATTGGATTGTTTTTTTGATTTTCCTAGAAACAATTACCGGAATTTTAATGTATTATGCTGAAATTCCAATGGGAACTCAGGCAATTCATTTATTAGCAGGTGCATTTTTGTTTGGATTGCAATTTTACTTGTGGCAACAAAGCAGAAAGGTTCGTATTTAGTTTTTAGTTTTTAGTTTTTAGT
>JANQTK010000319.1:0-31530 GCA_030731695.1 Polaribacter sp. | reverse complement strand
TTGTGGCAACAAAGCAGAAAGGTTCGTATTTAGTTTTTAGTTTTTAGTTTTTAGTGAAAAAAACTTTTAAACCTGAAACTTTTAAACTTTTCAAACAATCATTATGGATGTGCATTTACCCAAACTTCGCCATCTTCAAAAAACTCTTTTTTCCAAATAGGAACCGTTTTTTTGAGTGAATCAATGGCAAATTCACAAGCTAAAAAAGCAGCTTTTCTGTGTTTTGCTGATGCCGTAATAATCACAGGAATATCACCAATTTGCAGCAATCCTTCTGCATGATGAATTGCAATTTTATGAATGTCGAATTTAGTCAAAGCTTCCTCAGCAATTTGTTGCATTTCTTTGATTGCCATGGGTTTGTAGGTAGAAAACTCTAATTGGGTTACTTTTTTTCCAGAAGTATCATTGCGAACTGTTCCAATAAAAGCCGAAATTCCACCACAAGTTTCATCAAAAACAAGATCATAACACGCTTGTAAATCGAGTTTTTCGGTGGTAATTTTTATAGAAGTTCGTTGCATAGTTGTACAAAAATAACAAAGATTTAGCTATTAAAAGTTACATTTCAAAAGTTAGATTTTGGATATTTGCAACTTTGTAAAATATTGAATATTGAATTTAAAATCTTGAACTTGCAAGCATGAAAAAAATATTTAGAATTGTTGGATTTTTAGAAGGAATCTCTTATTTATTGTTGATGACTTTAGGTTTATACTACAAATATGCCTTGAACGATCCAAGTTTTGTAAAACTTTTTGGAATGCCTCATGGATTGTTGTTTATGCTGTATTTGATTTTGGCTTACTTAATCAAAGATGAAATGCAATGGAAATTCAAAGACTTGGCAATTGTATTTTTAGGTTCAGTCATTCCATTTGGAACGTTTTATGTGGATAAAAAATACTTGCAATAATTAGCCTCCACTTACAGGAGGAATCACTGCCAAAACATCACCTGGTTTTAATAAAACGTCGTCAGTTGCATAGCTTTCATTTACTGCAATTGCATACGAATTGAGATTTTGTAATTTGGGAAATAATTTTTGTAATTCCATTTTACATTCTTTTACAGTTGCTTTTTCTGATAAAGAAAATTCAATTTCAGAGGCATTTACCAACTCTGCAGCTATCCCAAAAAAAAGAATTTTTAGTTTCATAGAAAACAAAAATACACTGATTTACTGATTTAATAAATTCAAACGGAATAAAAATCCGTCATTACGAATACCTCCAGAATAAGACTTTGCGTAATCAATACGTAAAAAACGCCATTTTCCAAAACCGATATTGTCCAATCCAACTGAAAATTCAGTGTACGGTTTTTTATCAGCCATCATCATTGTTTTTGCACCACCCACTAAGTGGAAGTTCAATTTATTTATCAACGGAATTTTACCTAATAAAAAACCTTTAAAATTATGCTCAATATGTGTTTCTGCATAGCTATCATTTGAATAAAACTTATAGTATTCTAACAAATTAAAGCTTGTTAATTGATTGTCTAAAGGAAAAGACAATTGATTGCCATTGGCTTGTAAAAAATCCATAAAGGCAATGTTTTTTTGTTGTAAAAACGCTCCTGCCCTTATGTTATATTGAAAAGCTCCATAATTTCCAGCATTGATGTTTTGACGAATATTTGCAATAAAAACATCTGAATTTAACTCATTATTAGCTGCTCCAAAACGTTTGATATAGGTAAGGTTTACTGAGGGATATTTTTCATTTCCAATATTGAATTTACTATTTGGATACGACAAATATTTTTGTCCAAACACAAATGTTGTTCCCACTTTTAACGTTGCAATACTGTGTTCCTCAAATGCTGAATTCACAAAATCTGTTGGATCTAATGGATTGTTTGAGGTGTATCCTCCGTTTTTATCTTGAGCAGCAAATGAATAATTCGTAGTATTGAAAAGTGGCTTTCTATTGGCATATTCTAGGGATGTATTTAGATAAATTCCATTTACAACTTCCTCAGAATAATTGACTTTTGCAAAGGTTTTTTCATAGATTTTCATGTAATTATTTCGATCAAGTAAGGAACTAATGGTGTTGTTCAACTTCATAATTGGTTCTCTTTCATTGAATTGAGCAATTGTATTTCCCCCTGAAAAAGATAGTGTTGGTCTTGAAAAATTATCCCATTTTTTAGTGTAAAAGAAAGTTGGACGCACTTTTTCATCAGAAAAACCATAGTTTACATTCAACCCTGCATTCCACCATTTTCCTTTTTTATTGATTTGCTCAAAATAACTCAATCCGATTGAGGTGTTAAATCCCTGAACTGTATTGAACCCTGTTTGCAACAAAGGGCCGTTGTATGAAAAGGTATTATTTTCGAAAGAATTTCTGTAGGTATATCCTCTTAATGGAGAAATCCAGTTAAATTTATTACGTTTTTTATCCAAAGAATCTAAATACGGTTTTGATTCTCGCAACAATTTGATACTGTCTTTTACTTTGTAATCTTTCAATTCTTCAATTGTCAATGGCACAGGACGCAAGGAATTCCAATACAAAGAATCTTTTTCAGTGGCATTTTTTTCAAATGAAAGCACCTCTCTTGTAAACGTAGTTTCGGTAAAATTTGGTGCAAAATCATAGTCTTTATAGGCTGAAGAAAATCGTCCATCAAATTTAAATCCGAAAAAATTCACCTTAAAATCAATACTTTGACTGATTAAAACCCATGCATCATATTTTTTTGAATAATTGTAATCTTGTTTTAGGTGCAACACATCCACCACAGGAATATTTATTTGTGCGCCTGTAACAGATACATCAGCACCATAAATTGCCCAATCATCTTCTACGATATATAAAAATCCTGCAAAAACTCGGTCGTTTTTCCGTTTTGGAATAATGTTAATTTTATTGATGAGCTTGCCATTTTTATCAGTAAAAGTTCCCACCAATTTAAAATTATAATATCCAAATGCATTGACTGATGTTGGCGAAACCAATTCATTTCCAAACTCAATGCTATTCTCATAAAAATTGATATTGGCATCTTCTGCCCTATTAAAACTTACACCATTATCACGACCAGAAACTTTAGAAGCAATGATTTTTTCCCGAAATCGTTTTGGCTTTTTTTGATATTTGATTTCAGAAACTGTTTCTGAAAGATAAATAATTCCACTTCTGGTAGAATCCAATCCACCACCAAAATCACCCATAGTTTGTCCTAAAAATTTCTCTGGAGCATCCTTTATTTTATACAAACCTCGAGAGTAAAACTGAGCGGTATAGGTTGCAAATTTGTCTGTATTTTTATCTTTATTTGCAATAACATTTCGCATTATTTTATTGGCAGGATTGTCTTTTGTAGATATGGAAATACCTTGTAACTCTATATTTTCTTCCACTAAAACAACATCCAATTGAAATGGAAAGGTTGTGATTGAAACCTCTTTTTTAAGGGTTTTATAGCCTAAAAACTGAAAAACAATGGTGTATTTTCCTGTTTTTTTAAGATCTAAAACATAAAAACCACTGTCATTTGAGGTTGTCCCAGTAATGGTATTGTCCAAATAAATACTTACAAAAGAAAGTGGTTGTTTATTAGTGTCAGTAATAGTTCCTTTGACTTGGGCTGAAATTATAGACGACATCAAAAAGACGCCAAATAGCATGATTTTTTTCATGAATTATTTTTTATTGTAAGTCGAATTCAAACCTGTTTTGTTACAATGTTTAGTATAATTAAAATTATAAAAATTTGAATTTAGCCATTTTTTAAGCTTACATGTTACTGATTACCTTCATTTTTATCTGATGGATATTCTTCACCAAACTTAGTTACTACGGATGCAATTACTGCTTCAACGCGTTCTTTATTCGTATCGTATTTTGGATTTAATCCATTTTTCTCAGGGAAATTTTCGATAGTAACTGTTGTAGATGGAAATGCAAAATCTACGCCTAATCCTTTGGCTAATTGTAAAAGTCCAATATGTAATTTATGTTTAGAAGATTGTTCATCTGCCCAAACCAAACTCTCAAAATAAACATTTACCATAATTAATAAAGCAGAATCTCCAAATCCGGTAAACTCCACATTATATATTTCAGAATTCGTTTTAGGATGTGCTAAAATTAATTTTCTTGCTCCTTCTACAAAAGCTTCTATCAATTCGGGTGGTGTATCATAACGCAATCCTAATTCGGTTTTGTATCTTCTAAAAAGTAGTAATCCTCTATTATTGATGACAATTTCTGATAATTTGCTATTCGGAATTTGAAAAATAGAAGTGTCTGCTGCACGCACTCTTGTGGAACGAAACCCAACTTGTTCTACAGTTCCTTCCAATTCTGAAGTCACAATCCAATCACCAATATGAAAGGGTTTATCAATAAAAATCATGATAGTTCCAATCAAATTTTTGACAGTATCTTGAGATGCTAATGCAAAAGCCAAACCTCCTATTGTTGCTCCTGCTAATAAGGTAGTTGTATCAACACCAAAAATTTGCATTAACCTAAAAATACCTATTACAATGACTATTCCAGTCAAAAAATTACGTAAAATAGGCACTAATTGATCGTCTAATTTCGATTCTGTTCTACTTGTAAAATCCTCATAAATCCTCATGACTACTTTCACTAATTTCAAGAAAACGTAAATCCAAAAAACAGTTTCTGCGATATTTATTATCATAAAAACCCACGCATTTACATCCAATGAAAACTGTAAAGACGGAAAAACTACATCAATAATTTTAACTCCAACTACCAAACTTAAAGGATGTGCTAGTCTTTTGAGCACCAATTTTGCTTCAGAATTCGAATCTTTATGAGTGATTTTTTCTTGAAGAGCTTGTAAAATCCAAAAGGATATTTTTTTGATAATAATAACCATCAAAACAGTAAAAGCAAGTAAAAGCAAAATACCCGCAAACTGCCAAAGTTCAATTCCAAAAAGTTTTTTATATCCAGAAACAGGAATCATTTCCTGTAATCTATGCACATACCAGGGAAAAACTTGATTGTAAAGTATGTCTATTTGTGATACTGTTTCTTCGGAATAATACCAATTCCCATTTTTCTTTTCAACGGAAATTTGAGGCATTCTTTGAGGGAAAATGATATATTTATAAACTCTTGCATACCCAATGGTATCATTGTAATTTGGGTCATTTGGAATTTTATTGAAATCAATATACAAACCCTTTCCATCTAAAATTTTTTTCAGTTTGATGGCTTTATCAATCGCATCTTTTTGTTTCAATCCAAAAAAAGTCTTAGAAGCTTTTACGGGTTGAAATGTTTCTTCTTGCAAAAAATACAAATGTGTATAAATTGTTGCATTTGGATTGCTTAAATCTACACTGACTTTTTCTTGAGCGATTAAAAATTGAGAAGTAATTAAAAAAAGAAAAATAATTTTTTTCATAGTTGATAGATGTTAATTGTAAATTAAAATCAACTGCAAAGTTAAACCTTTTACAAATTTATATGTCAAAGGAACATCAATAAAAAATAAAAACAACATAAAAATGAAAAATTTAGCAACATTCATCTTTTTCGCAATTGCAGTTACGTTTACTGCAAATGCCCAAGAAAAAACAGCACAAAAAAACAAACAAAACAGACCTCAGTTTACTGCAGAACAACACACTGAATTGTCTGTGAAACGAATGACATTAGCGTTGGATTTGAACGAAAAACAACAAAATCAAATCAAACCATTGCTAATCGCACAAGCTACTCAAAGAAAAGCAGCTATGGAAAAAATGAAAAAAGTCAAAGAAACAAAACAACGACCTACTGATGAAGAAATCTTTGCGATGAAAAATCAACAATTGGACAATCAAATTGCCATGAAAAAAGCAATGAAAGAAATTTTAACAAAAGAGCAATTTGAACAATTTGAAAAAATGGCTAAAATGAGAAAAATGAGAGGTGAAAAAATGATGGAAGCACGAAAAGGCATGAAAAAAAGAATGCAAGAAAACGAAGGTAAAAAATAGTAAATTTGGTTAATTAGTTTTTAAAAGCTCAACTTTATAATTAAAGTTGGGCTTTTTTATTCTTTAAACCAACTAGAATACTTCACATAATTATTCGCAATTCTATCTATTTCTCCCGAAATTAACTCTTGAGAAATATCTTTCACTTTTTTAGCAGGAACACCTGCATAAATACTTCCACTTTCTACAATCGTATTTTTTGTAACTACAGCACCTGCTGCAATAATTGAGTTGGATTCAACAACACAATCATCCATAATGATAGCACCCATTCCAACCAAAACATTATCGTGAATTGTACAGCCATGCACAATTGCATTATGACCTATAGAAACATTATTTCCAATATTTGTGGGAGATTTTAGATAGGTTGCATGAATTACAGCACCATCTTGAATATTAACTTTATCGCCCATTTTAATGTAATGCACATCACCACGAATCACAGCATTAAACCAAATACTGCATTGTTTTCCAATAAAAACTTCACCAACAATAGTGGCATTTTCTGCAATGTAACAATCTTCTGGAATTTGTGGATGTTTTCCGTTAACAGGCTTTATAATGGGCATTTTCTATTGATTTTTTTGGTTATTATTCATCAATAAAGATATATAAAAACAATCAAATTCAATCTAGAAATTCATGCTGGTTTCAATCCAATTTATTTTTGGCATCACAATTGATATTTCAAAAAGACAAATCATTTAAAAACATATCATCTCCAAAAAACATTCTTATGAAATCAATTATTTTAAAAACTACAGCACTTTTTTTACTTTGCACTCAAATTGGATTTGCAAATCCTACTGACTCAAAAAAAATTAAAAAACAAACCATTAAAATGGCAATCCTTTTAGATACTAGCAATAGTATGGATGGTTTGATTGATCAAGCAAAAGCCCAGCTTTGGCAAATTGTAAATGAATTGTCTTACGCAAAATATGGCATTACAAAACCCGATTTGGAAATTGCCATTTACGAATATGGAAATGCAAGTTTGGCTGCTGAAGAGGGATTTATAAGAATGGTGTTACCTTTTAACAGTGATTTGGATGAGATTTCTGAAAAATTATTTTCTTTAAAAACCAATGGAGGAAGTGAATATTGTGGACACGTTATTGATATGGCAGTTAAAGAATTGACTTGGGGGAAAAATGAGGATGATTTAAAACTACTTTTTATAGCTGGTAATGAACCATTTACTCAGGGAACCATCAATTATAAAGAAGCAATTGCAAATGCCAAAGAAAAAGGGATTTTAATTAATACTATTTTTTGTGGTGACTATTCTAATGGAATATCTGGAATGTGGAAAGATGGTGCAGCACTTGGTGGAGGAGATTATATGACAATAGATCACAATAAAAAAATTGTTCACATTGTCACTCCATATGACGAAGAAATTATCATTTTGAATAAAAAATTAAACGGAACATACATTTATTTTGGAGATAAAGGTTCTGAAAATAAATCAAAACAATACAAACAGGATGTAAATGCAGCAGAGCTAAATGAAATGGTCATTGTAAATAGAGCTATTAGTAAAAGCTCACGATTGTATGAAAACTCAACTTGGGATCTTGTAGATGCTATGGAAAAAAAGAATGTTGATTTAGAGAAAATTGACAAAAAATCTTTACCAAAAGAACTTCAAAACAAATCAGCAAGTGAGTTAAAAAATTTCATTGCGTTAAAAACAAAAGAGCGTAAAGAAATTCAAACAAAAATTAAAGAATTAGATACCAAAAGAAAAAAGTTTATTGCAACAAAACAGCTTGAAACAAATCAAAAAGACATTTTAGAAAATGTAATGATTCAAGCAATTAAAAAACAGGCTCTTTTGAAGAATTATTCTTGGTAAAAAGCATTTAAAATAAATGATTTACATAAGCTCCTAATTTAAGGAGCTTATTTAATTTTTAGTACTTGTCCAATAGAAATTGTATTGTCTTTCAAATTATTACGATCTTTTAAATCTTCAACAGAAATCATAAATCGCTTGGAAATTGAATATAAAGTATCTCCTTTTTGCACTTCGTAAAAAGCAGTATTATCGATTTTTTCATCAATCTTTTCATCGATTTTCTCATCGACTTTTGCGTATTTAATATCCTTTTCTTTGATCTTGTCAAACTCATGTAATTGATAATCTTCGATAATTTTGATGAGTTTTTCAGGATATTTTGGATCTGTTGCATACCCTGCGTCTTTTAAACCTCTAGCCCATTTTTTATAGTCTTTTGTCCCAAAAGAAAACAAAAATTCATACCTTTTTCTTTGTGTTAAAAACGCAGAATGATCTTCATAAGAGGTTTCTGGATATTCGTATTTACGGAAACATTCGCCTTTTTCATCATCATCGTGAGTTACACTTTCTCCTGTCCAGTTTGTATGACATTTGATTCCAAAATGATTGTTTGATTTCAATGCCAATTCACTTCTACCACTTCCAGATTCCAAAACTCCTTGTGCTAAGGTAATGCTTGCCGGAATTTTATGCGTATGCATTTTTTTAACGGCAATTGGGGCAAATTTTTCAATATATTCTAAGGTATATTTATTGAGATTTTCTTTTTTGTCTTTCAATTCTTCAACATGTTTTTTTTCATCCACGGAAGGTAATTTGATAGGTTCTTTTTCAACTACTTTTACTACTTTTTTCTTACTTGGTTTTACCACCGTTTTTTTTGAACCACAACTTGCCACTACGAATAAAATCAGGCAAAAAAGTATATTTTTAAAACTCATTTTCAATGTATAATTTCCTCGTTATTTTTGTGTAATTTTTGATTTACACCCTGAATTCCCTGCAAACCTCCTGTATGAATTGCCAAAATTTTTGAACCTTTTTGAAACCCATCATTTTTGATAATTTCCAACAAACCATAAATCATTTTAGCAGTATAAATAGGGTCTAACAACACCTTTGTTTCATTTTTAAAATCATTGATAAAACGAATCAATGTTGCGTTATATTTTGCATATCCTCCAAAATGAAAATTGGTTAGCAAACTCCAATTGGTTTTCTTTGTATATTTTTCAATTTCAGATCTCAAAAAATCACCTTTTAAGGCTGGAAATCCAATTACTTTTTGATGATTTTCAGAAGCATTTATCAATCCAGAAATGGTGCCTCCTGTTCCAACTGCACAACAAATATAATTGAAAATTGAATCTTTTGAAGATAAAATTTCCTTACATCCTTGAATCGCCAATTCATTTGTTCCGCCTTCAGGAATCAAATAAAAGTTACCAAATTTAGCAGAAAGTTGTTCTAAAAAATATTCTGATGTTTTTGTTCTGTAAGATTCTCTTGAAACAAACTCGAAAATCATTCCGTTTTCATGAGCTTTCTGTAAAGTAGGATTATCAAGAATTGTTTGTTGTAAATCTTTTGCCAATTCATCTCCTCTAATAATTCCAATGGTTTTAAAACCCAGTATTTTTCCTGCTACAGCTGTAGCAAGGATGTGATTTGAAAATGCGCCACCAAAAGTTAGCAACGTTTTATATCCTTGATTTTTAGCCTCTTGAAGATTGTATTTGAGTTTTCGGAATTTATTTCCTGAAACGAAAGGATGAATTTCATCTTCTCTTTTGATGTGTAATTCCACTTGTTTTTCCTCTAAAATCGGCAAAAATATTTGTTGATTTCTTATTGAAATTGAATGGTTAAAAAAATCATATACTGTTTCCAAAAAAAGAGGTTTCTTTATGCTAATAAAACCATTAACTAAAACTTTCTACTTCTGCTTCAATACGCTCCCATTCGTGCATTAACTTTTCCATTGTGGCTTTTTTAGCTTTGTAGGTTGAAAAAAATCCGGGTCTTGAAGAAACCTCTGCATAATTTTTTTCTAATTCTGCATCTAATATTTCCAATTCTAACTCCAATTCAGAAATTTCTGATTCAATTTTAGAAAGCTTATTATTCAGCTTTTTAAGATCTTTATCTTGTTCTTTTGAACCTTGACTATTTTCTTTTTTCTCGGCAGTTTTTTCTTCTTTGATGATGGTTCTTTTTTCTGCATCACGCAAACTTTCCATTTTATGTTGCTCTAAGAAATAATCAATATCACCCAAATATTCTTTGATTACATGGTCTTTAAATCCGTAAACTGTAGTTGTTAATCCTTGTAAAAATTCACGGTCGTGAGAAACTAAAATCAATGTTCCACTGAATTGTTTCAACGCTTCTTTCAACACATTTTTTGAGGCAATATCTAAGTGATTTGTAGGCTCATCCATAATCAATACATTGAATGGTTGCAACAACAACTTACACAATGCCAATCTATTACGCTCACCTCCTGACAATACTTTGGCTTTTTTATCAACAGCATCACCTCCAAATAAAAACGAACCTAACATGTCTCGAACACGCATTCTGTTTCCATCTGTTGCAGCTTCTTCCATGATTTCTAACACGGTTTTTTCTGGTGGCAAATATTCGGATTGATTTTGAGCAAAATACCCAACTTGCACATTGTGGCCTAATTTTAAATGTCCTTTAAACGGAATTTCGCCCACCATCATTTTGGCTAAGGTAGATTTTCCTTGACCATTTTGACCTACAAATGCAATTTTACTATTGCGTTCAATTAATAAATTAACGTTTTCTAAAATCTTTTTCTCACCATAATATTTAGAAACATTTTCTGCCTCCACAATAATTCTTCCTGGTTCTTTAGAAATGGCAAAACGCACATTCATCACAGCATTGTCATCTTGATCAACTTCAATGCGTTCTACTTTATCCAACTGTTTGATGAGTGATTGTGCCATAGAAGCTTTGTTTGCTTTGGCTCTAAACTTATCAATCAACAATTGTTTTGCTTTGATTTCTTTATCTTGATTTTTTTGCGCTTGTAACTGTTTTTCTTTGATTTCACCACGCAATTCTAAAAACTGAGAATATGGTTTTTTGTAATCGTAAATTTGACCTAGCGAAATTTCAATAGTTCTATTGGTTACATTGTCTAAAAACATTTTATCGTGTGAAACTAATACAATGGCACCTGGATAACTCTTTAAAAAGTTTTCTAACCAAATGATTGATTCAATATCTAAGTGGTTTGTTGGCTCATCTAACAACAAAATATCGTTGTTTTGTAACAATAGTTTTGCCAATTCGATTCGCATTCTCCATCCTCCAGAAAAGGTATCTGTTAGTTTATCAAAATCTTCTCTTTGAAACCCTAAACCTTGTAAAATTTTCTCAGTATCTCCTTGATAATTATATCCTCCTAGCAATTCATAACGCTCCGTTAAATCCGTTAAATCATGAATTAATTGACTGTATTCTTCACTTTCATAATCGGTTCTTGTAACCAACTGTTCGTTGATATGTTCTAAACGAACTTCAATTTCTTTGATTTCTACGAATGCTTGATAGGCTTCTTCTAAAATAGTTCGTCCCTGAACAAAATCAATATCTTGACGTAAAAAACCAATTCTCACATCTTTGTCAAAAGCCATTGTGCCTGCGCTACTATCAATATCTCTAGAAAGTACTTTTAATAAAGTAGATTTTCCAGCGCCATTTTTTCCAATAAGACCAATTCTATCGCCTTTATTTAGTTTGAAAGTAATGCCTGAAAACAAGTCAGTTCCCATGAAAGTAACTGATAAATTGTGTACGTTTAACATAAAATGTGATAATTGTTACTCTGTAAGAGTTTTTAAAAATTTACTTTTGCAAAAGTATGTAAATTTTAATTTGTATCATGTTTAAAAAAGGCACCAAATTATATAGTATTTTCAAGGCAAAATGCCCAAGATGTCATGAGGGCACTTTTTTTAAAAATGGATTTACATTGAATCCTTCAAAAATTACTGAAATACACTCAAATTGTCCAAAATGTAATTTGAAATACATGTTAGAACCTTCTTTTTTTTATGGAGCGATGTATGTAAATTATGGACTTACTGTAGCAATTTCAGTAGCTTTTTTTGTTATTGCAAAGCTTATTCTTGAATTGACTTTATTACAATCTTTTTTTGTGATTATTATTGCATTGTTGGTTTTAGCACCTGTTAGTTTGCGATTATCAAGAATTCTTTGGATCAATATGTTTGTGAGTTTTGATAAAAAATTCACGAAGAAAAACGACTAATATCAATCTCAGCATCTAATTTTTCGTGATGTTCCAAATGCTGAAATAATTGTTTGGCAACTGTGGGAGCAATCATCACACCACGAGTTCCTAAACCATTTAAGATTGCCAATTGTTTGTGTTTTAAATGCACTCCAACTAAGGGTCTTCTGTCTTTTACAGTTGGCCTGATTCCCGCAGTTTGAGCTACAATTTCGTATGGAATTGTCAATACTTTTTGTAATTTTTCTATCAATTCATTTTTGCCTTCTTCTGATGGATTTGACGTTTTGTCTTTCCAATTGAAAGTTGCACCGACTTTGTACAAGTCATTTCCCAAAGGCAAAACAAATAAGGTTGATTTTAGTAAGAAATCGATATTCAATTCTGGAGCATGAATTGTAATTAATTCTCCTTTTGCTTCATTTAAAGGCAACTGATTAAAAAATGGATTTTGCTTCATTCCAAAACCTTCACAAAAAACAATTTTGTTTGCATTGATATCTTTATAAGTAATGCTATTTTCTTGAAATACAATTTGAGAATAGTCAAACTTTTCGAAACGAATTTTATTTTCTTTTTGAAGATAATCTCGGTATGATTCCACTAATTTGAGCGTATCAATTCTGCCAGTTTCTCTGACGTTTCCAAAACCAACATCACCTAAAATACCTTTATATTTTTTTGTATCGATGTTTGGTTCTAAATAATCGGTTAAATTAGGCTTATCTAACGCTGCAAACCAATTGTTTTGTTCTTCAATTGATTTGAATGCTTTTTTAGTTTGAAACTTTTCATCGAACTTTTGATTGAATTTTCGTTCCAAGTTTTCATAAAAAGGCAAGGCAATTTCCAATTGCTCTTTGGCATTCCAAACTGGTGTAAACCGTTTTAAAATAACTGGATTGTAAACGCCACCTGCAACCAAAGATGATGTTTGAGAATCGTCTTCAAAAACAATAAATGATTTGTTGGCATGCAATAATTCTTCTACAAAAGCAAGACCTGCCAATCCTAAACCTACAATGATATAATCTATTTTCACAAGACAAAAGTACGCAAGTTGAACACTATTTTCTAGAAAATTGAACTGACTTTGCAAATTAACTTAGCCCTGATTGTAGCGAAAAGCCCGAAGTTTAAAAATGCTATTTTTTGTTGGCTTTTTGGGGCGACTGCAAGAAGCCACTAAAAAGACTTACAAAAATGCTTTTTTAAACGAGGACTTGCAGCGAAAAGCAGGAAATAGCTTCCCATAAAAAAACGCTTGCTTTCGCAAACGTTTTGAACTGTTATTGAGTGTAGAATTTTAATAATTCCACATATCTATTTCTTTGTTTCTGATATCCTCTTTGATTTTGTCAGCTTCCAATAACTGGAATAAGGAGTTTCCGCGAACGTAATCCGCAATGGCTCTGTTGCCATAAATATTTTCTTCACGCACAATTACGGAACTAAATCTTCGAGCGTTTAACAAATGATCAAAAGAAATCGCATTGACAGCATTATCTGGATTAAATACTTTTGTATCGTGTAAAACCTCTCTTGCAGAAGGGAAAAACACCCAGAATAATTCGTATAAATTTTCGTCTTCAATTTCTTTGATTCCCAAGGTTTGAACGTCTTTTCCCATTGGTGCTATAGCCAATAAGCGATATTTTAATTCTCCTTGACGTTTGTCAAAATACCACATTCCTTTCAACATATATCCTTGTACATCTTGAGTTTGGATTCTGAACGTATCTTTATAACCATTCTCTTCACGAATGTTTACCAATCTTGATTCAATTTCATTCTGTGTAATTTTTGAATTAAAAAATGAATCTGAATATGCTTCTTTGATTTTTCCTTGTTTGATTCCGCGAATTAAGGTATCAAATAACGATCTTCTGTCAGAAGAAATATTCGTAGTATCAATTGGAAAATAGTAAGGCAAATTGATTTTTTGATTCAAATCAACAAATTCCCACACTACTTTTGACCACATAATGTCTCTATCATCTACATATCCATAAGGAATCGGACCATCATTATCTGCCAGTAATTGGTTTTCATTTTTTACCCCAATTTGCTCAACCGTTTTTGCGTTTAACAAGTTGGTTTGTGCATAAACAGCTGTACTGAAAATGCTGATGAAAAATACGATATAAATCTTTTGAAACATATTGTTTATTTTATCTAATTTGTAATGTCAATGCTTACAGGCAACACCTTTTTGATAGGCACACCATTAGCAGTCGCTTGAATGTCATATATATTAATGATATCTCCTCTTTGCGCTTTTGATAAAGCTGCTTTTGCAGCTGCGTTTAAGGTAGAACCGTTTACAATAATTGTTAATTGCCCTGGAACTTTTATTTTAAACCCTTGAACAACAATACTCAAATCGAATTCAAAATCAGGCAAACCAGCTGCGATTGGCGCATTTGCCAATCCTGTTTTTGGCATAGAAACAATACCATATTGTTCACGCACAGAACCCATTGCTGGTGGAATATCTTTAATTCTAAATGTTGCTTTAGAATTTACTGTTTTTCCACTACTTAATTTTGCGCTTACGTTAATAGTAGCAACATCACCATTTCCTGGTTTTAAACTATATCTACTCCCACTTCCTGATAAAACACCTCCAGTAGCATTTACACTCAAGTTATTATCTCCAACACCAGGCAAAGAAACCGAAATTGGGTTGTCTAAACCTCTATAAACCACATTCATTTTATCCGCTGAAACAACTGCACTGCTTGGCTCTGGAATTACAGAATAAGCACTTGCAAAATCCACAGGAATTGGTTCTCCATTTTCCATAAAGAAAATTGTTCCTTTGATTGTTTTTTCACCAACATTTCCTGCAGGCATATTTAAAAGTACTTGACCATCTTTAACTGTATTCGTAACGTCTGCACCATTTAAAATTACTTTATTAGGAACTAAAGTAGCGTCATAACGCCCTAAAACTACTTTTCCAGTAACTTTTTCTCCTGCAAAATAAGCAGTTTTATCTAAACTTACGATTCCTGTATAATTGCTAAGTGATAAAGATTCTTCTAATTTCCCTCCTAATAAACTGGTCACAATATCGCTTTCGGTGTTTTTAATATCCGCTTGCATTTGTGTGAAATTTGTTAACGAAGCTACCATTGGAAAACCTTCGTAACGAGCTTTTAACCAAGCCGTTTTTTTGTTTGAATCAGGAACAGGAACGTCATCTGTATTAAAACGCTTGTTGATTACAGCTGCAAACTGACTTTTTTCACCAACTATTTTAATTAAATTTGATCTATAACTATTGATTTGATTTAAAAACTCTTTACCCTCTGTAGTAAAACCATCACCTTTAAAGAAATAAGTATCTAAAAAATCGGTTTTATCCATAGATTCATAATCCATTTTATCTTCAATACTCGCAGTCATCTTCGTTTTTAAACTATCTAAATAGGTATAAAAATCTGCTGAGTATTTTTTAATTTCTTTTGCTTGTTCGTATAAAATTCCAAATTTTGCTGCTTGTTCAGAAGCTTTGGTTGCTAAATTTTCGTAAGCACTGTTATTTTTTAACGTTGTGGAAAGATTGTTTTCTGTAAGTTTTTCATTCATAAAACCAAAAGCTGATAACACCTCTTTGCTCATGTTCATTGCTAACATTGCAATGAAAACGAGATACATTAGGTTGATCATCTTTTGTCTTGCCGACATTTTTCCTGCTGCCATTTTTTAACTAGTTTTTTGTAATGTTTTTGTTGTTATTTTTTTACTAATTATTTAACGGTCATTGCAGAAAGCATTCCTCCATAAACTCCATTTAACGATGATAAGTTTTTAGCTAAAGATTCCATTTGATCTTTCAATTTTTGAGTATTTTCAACTACTTCTGCATTCAATTCAGCTTGTTTACTTGAATTTTCAACTTGAGATTTGTACAAGTTATTCAACGTTTCCATTTGAACAGCTGCTAAAGAAACTTGCTCATTGTATTTGTTTGTTGAAGCCACACTTTCTGAAGCTGCAGATAATCCTTCAGCTGCACTTTGAAAATTCTTCATACTTGAGCCTAAACTTTCCATTAAAGCTGAATCGATTTTTGCTTCTTGAAGTAAGTTGTCTAATTTTTGAGAAAGCATTCCGTCAGCACCTAGTTTTTCATCTGCAACCAATCCATCTTGCCCTAATTCAGGATACACTTTTGTCCAATCAAAATCATCTTCTGGAGTATCAAAAGCAGAAACTGCAAAAACGCCTGCTTCCACTAATAATCCGATTGTAAGCATTAAACCTCCAGTTAATGGGCCTATTGTAATATGTTGAATTTTGAATAACGCTCCAATGATTACTACTGCAGCTCCCATTCCATATACGAAATTCATTGTTTTTTTGTAAGATCTTGACTGTGCCATTTTTAATATTATTTTGTAATTTTAATTTTTTTATTATTTATTTCCTGTACCTATATAATTCTGAACGGTTCTAAAACCAATATAACTCCTCGCAGTATCTGCATACTCGAAATCTCTTGAAGCAACTTCTAAATAATACGCAACGTCTTTCCAAGAACCACCACGTGTTATTTTTCGTTGATTTTTTCGATCTTCTACATTTGGGTTCATAGTTGATGCCATGTAATAAGAAGATAGATTATATGCCGTATTTGTCCATTCAGCAACGTTTCCTGCCATGTTATACAAACCATAATCGTTTGCGTTGAATGATTTTGCTTCCATAGTGTACAATGCGCCATCTACAGCATAATTTCCTCTCACTGGTTTAAAGTTTGCCAAGAAACAACCTCTATCGCTTGTAGTGCTTCCTGTTCCCCAAGGATAGGTTGCAAATTCTAGACCTCCTCTTGCAGCATATTCCCATTCAGCCTCTGTTGGTAATCTAAAATCTGGTACAAGTGTTACATTTTTTTGAGTTCTTAAAAAACTATTTTTCTTCTTAGTTCTCCAATTACAAAAAGCATTCGCTTGATTCCAAGTAACCCCAACAACTGGATATTCTCCATAAGATTGATGATAAAAATAATCTTGATGCATTGGATCATTGTAAGAATAATTGAAATCTTTTACCCAAACTGTAGTATCTGGATAAATATTCAATACTTCTGTTTGGACGAATTTTTTTCTATCTCCGCCTTTTCTAGCTGCATTATCTCTATCAAACCAAGAGTATTTATAGTTTAAAAACTTTGTATTGAAAGTTCTAACACCATCTACAGCATCATCTTTTTTGATGTATAAAGAATCCATCACTTCCACATAGTCTGTATCAGGATATTCGTCTTTTTTCCAAACCAATTCAGTTTCCCAATTCAAAGGCTGAATAGTATCAAACTGATAATAGTTTTCGAACATGTATTTTTGATAGGGAGATAAATTCGTAGTATCAGCTGTTTTAAAAGCATACTGCTGAATCCCAGCATTACGATTTCTTCCATTTGGATCAGGATCTGTGTTTCCTAATGCTGCAAATTCTGCTTGATACGCCAAACGCGTTCTTACGATTGAATCTCTAACCCAATACACAAATTCTTTGTATTCGTTGTTAGTGATTTCTGTTTCATCCATGTAATAAGGCCTAACAGTCACAGTTTTTGTTGGTGCGTTTAAGGTACCAATCATATCTTGATCTTGTTTTCCCATGGTAAATGAACCTCCTGGAATTAGTGCCATTCCATAGGGTTTTTCAGAAAACCACTTTTTCTTGGCTTTCACTCCTACTAATTCCCCTCTATCTTTGGAACCGCAACTATAAAAAAAGGTTATTAAAAGTGCAAATACTGCTGCTTTCTTCATAAAAAATTTGTCTTTACTAAAAGTTCGTAAACCTATTATTTTTTTTGCTAAAATACAATCTTACGAGTGTTTTTAACTTTCTATTTTTAATATTTTTTTGATTACACCAATTTTTTCATCGCTTTATACCATCTTTCAGGAATATTATGCGCTGTTGCTTGCTGATAATCTTGATATGTACATGGTATTAACGCATGCCTTTTAAATTTATTATCTGATAAAATTTGAACTTCAATCCACCATCTTCCCGTTTTATGACTTTTATAAAAAACCAATGGATCATCATCTTCAAATAAAACAGTAAATTTTTGGTAATTTTCTTTGTTTGAAAACGGATAATCTTTTACTCTAAAATTCACACCTTCAATAAAATACCACATCATTTGAGCTATTAAACTAGCTGTTTGATGATTTTGATCGTATTTTGAATTGTACTCATAAATGCCAAATGAAGAAACTTTATCACTAATTCCTGCATATCTTGCAATTGCACAAATTTCATCACCATAAAATCCGTTTGGTGAAGCGTTGTTATTGGCTGGTGCATCACTTTGTTTTACAGCGCCAATATCAATAGAAACGATATCTGCATCTCGAAAAGCAGGTTCAATATTTTCTAATTCTTTGGCTTTTCCTAATCTGTATGTATCAAAAAAAAGACTTTCTAATAAATCAATTTCATCTTGCGGATTGAAATATGTTTGATATCCAACATTCGTGTAATTGAATAAATTATTAGGTTCTTGCATGATAATTTTGCTCAAATACGATTGCGAAGTCAATCCTTCCTCAAAACTTCCCAAATCAAAACGGCTATCTACAGCTGTAATATTTACGGTTTGTTCTAAGGTATCATACGCACGATAATTGACATAGGTAATATCTTGACCTCCACCTAAAATTATAGGAATGATATTTTTTTTCAACAAATAATTGATAATTTCAGCCACCGCAAAATAAGTATCATTTACTTCATTCCCTTTCAAAACATTGCCTAAATCTGCAATTTCTGTATGCCAATCTCCAGGAAAAAGTTCGTAAAATTTTCTTCTGATGAAATGTAGATTTTCTCCACATCCGAAATTATTTTCTGAATTGCGGTCTTCTTGAACACCGAAAATGGCAATTTTTACAGTATCTAAATCAGGAAAACCTTCTCTTTCTGTATGAATTTGAATTTTTCTGCCAATACATGATGGTGAATGCAACACTAAATGTGCAATGGCGTGTTCTTCAACAGGGTTTAAAAAGGCGGTATTCATGTATTATTTTTGCAGTCGCAAGGTAGCAAATCCTTATTTCTTTTTTGCGGTCGTTTTCTTTTTTGTTACTTTTTTCTTTGGCATTTTTGCCTCTACCATTTCAACCGCTTTTTCTTTGGTCAATTTTTCGATATTGGTGGTTTTTGGCAACTCAATTTTTATTTTTCCTTTCAAAATATGAAAACGCCCCCATCTTGCTTTTTCAACGACAATACCAACGTCTTGCCAATCATATAGCACTTTATCCAGTTCTTTTTGTTTTTTATCTTCAATCAATTCAACGATATCTGCTTTTGATAAGTTGTCAAAATCGTATTTTTTTGATACGTTGATAAAAATATTGTTCCATTTTAAGAAAGGTCCAAAACGGCCTACTCCTTTTTGCACAGGCAAATCTTCAAACATAGCTACTGGAGCATCTGCTTTTTGCTTGGCGATAATCAATTCTTTGGCTCTTTCTAAATCCACTTCCATCGGATTTTCGTTTCTATCAAGAGAAACAAATAAATCTCCAAATTTTACATAAGGTCCAAAACGACCATTAGAAACAATGACTTCCTCGTTTTGAAATTTACCCAATGTTTTTGGTAATAAAAACAATTCAAGCGCTTCTTCAAGGGTAATTGTTCCTAAATTTTGATCAGGATTTAAACTTGCAAATACTTTTTCATCATCATCAGGCGCACCAATTTGAGCAATTGCTCCAAACTTTCCTAAACGCACCAACACTGTTTTTCCGGTTTCAGGATGTTCTCCTAAAATTCGTTCTCCACTTTCTCTTTCCGCATTTTCTTTTACATCCTCTACATTATCGTGGAATTTTTTGTAAAAATCACGAATCATTGCTGTCCAGTTTTCTGTTCCTTCCGAAATATCATCGAAAGACGATTCTACTTTTGCAGTAAATCCGAAGTCTAGAATGGATGAAAAGTTTGCCACTAAAAAGTCGTTTACAATGTTTCCAATATCAGTTGGAACTAATTTTCCTTTATCTGATCCTGTCTTTTCTGATAAAATTTTACTAGAAACAGTTCCTTTTTTCAAACTGATTTGTTGATACTCTCTTTGCTCGCCTTCATTTTGACCTTTATCTACATATGTTCTTTTTTGAATAGTTGAGATTGTTGGTGCATACGTTGAAGGTCGTCCAATACCTAACTCTTCCAATTGTTTTACTAAAGATGCCTCTGTAAAACGATAAGGTGGTGTTGAAAAACGCTGAGTTGCATTGATATATTGATAGCCTAATTTTTCATTGACAAATAAATTGGGTAACATGCCATCTTGTTCTTCATCTTCATTGTCATTGCCTTCTAAATATACTTTTAGAAAACCATCAAACTGAATCATTTCTCCATTTGCTGTGAAAATTTTATCATTTGCATTGTTTTCGATTTTCACATTGGTTCTTTCCAATAAAGCGTCACTCATTTGCGATGCTAAGGTTCTTTTCCAAATCAAATCATACAATCTATCTTGATCATTTTCAACATCTACAGAATGCATTTCCATGTTTGTAGGTCTAATTGCCTCATGTGCTTCTTGTGCACCTTTCGCTTTCGACTTAAAAACTCTTGGAAAACTATACTCTTTTCCGTAATAATTGGTGATTTCTTTTGCGGCTGCATTTCTAGCTTCCACAGATAAATTTACGCTATCTGTTCTCATGTAGGTAATCAAACCGGCTTCGTACAAACGTTGTGCAACTTGCATGGTTCTAGAAACTGCAAATCCTAATTTTCTGGCAGCTTCTTGTTGCAAGGTTGATGTTGTAAAAGGTGCAGCTGGTGATTTTGTAGCTGGTTTTTTTGATAAATCAGCAATTGAAAAAATAGCATTTTTGCAGGATGTTAAGAAATCTTGCGCTTCTTCTTTCGTATCAAAATTCTTAGGAATGGTTGCTTTGAACGTTTTTCCTTCTGAACTTAAAAACTCAGCAATTACTTTATAATAGGTTTCTGAAACAAATTCTTGAATGCTTCTTTCTCTTTCAACAATCAACCTTACAGCAACTGATTGCACTCTTCCTGCAGATAAACCCCCTTTTACTTTTCGCCATAAAACTGGTGATAATTCATACCCCACCAAACGATCCAAAACCCTTCTTGCTTGCTGCGCATTCACCATATTATAGTCAATATCTCTCGGATTTTCAACTGCTTTTAAAATGGCGTTTTTGGTAATTTCATGAAATACAATACGTTTTGTATTGGCATCTTTTAATTCTAATTGTTCTTTTAAGTGCCATGCAATTGCCTCTCCTTCACGATCCTCATCACTTGCTAACCAAATAGTATCTGCTTTTTTTGCTAATTTTTTTAATTTGTCAACCAATGCAATTTTATCATCAGATACAATATATTTTGGTGAGAAATCTCCGTCAATATCTATTCCTAATTCTTTGGATGGTAAATCTGCAATATGTCCATAACTTGATTCTACTTGAAAATCTTTTCCTAAGAATTTTTCAATGGTTTTTGCTTTTGCAGGAGACTCAACAATAACTAAATTTTTTGCCATTTTTTTGATTTGTAGCTAAAAACGCTTTGGTAGCGTGTTTCATTTTCGATTGCAAAAGTATGTAGTTTTTTTTTATTAAAAATTTATTCCTTGAAATTCAACTTATTTTTATTGAAATTCAATTCTTTTTTTTCTGCCAATTTGTCATAAAAAATGAATTTTGGTTGTATCTTTGCAACCCATTATTTGTAAATTTAGTTCATGGAACCTATTGAAAAAGTAATTGACGAAAGATTGCAAGGCAAAGCACTTGTAACGCATTTTAGAGAAGGAAATACGAAAAAATTATTCATTGAAAGTTATGGCTGTCAAATGAATATGAATGATAGTGAAATTGTAGCTTCCATCCTTGCTGACCAAGGCTTTAACACGACTCAAATTTTAGAAGAAGCGGATTTGGTTTTGGTAAATACGTGTTCTATTCGCGAAAAAGCAGAAACTACTGTTCGAAATCGTTTAAAAAAATACAATGCTGTAAAAAAAATCAACAAAAACATGAAAGTGGGTGTGTTGGGTTGCATGGCAGAACGTTTGAAAGAAAAATTTTTAGAAGAAGAAAAAATTGTTGATTTGGTTGTTGGACCAGATGCTTACAGAGATTTACCCAATCTTTTGCAAGAAATTGAGGCAGGAAGAGATGCTGTAAACGTAATTTTATCTAAAGATGAAACCTATGGTGATGTGTCTCCAGTTCGTTTAAATTCAAACGGAGTTTCTGCATTTGTTTCCATCACAAGAGGTTGTGATAACATGTGTACTTTTTGTGTAGTTCCGTTTACACGTGGACGTGAAAGAAGTCGTGATCCACAAAGTATTTTGGAGGAAATCAGAAGTATGGTTGCCAACAATTACAAAGAAATTACTTTATTAGGTCAAAATGTTGACAGTTATCTTTGGTTTGGTGGAGGATTGAAAAAAGACTTCAAAAAAGCATCAGAAATGGCACAAGCAACTGCAGTAGATTTTGCCCAATTGTTAGATATGTGTGCAACTGAATTTCCAAAAACACGTTTTCGTTTTTCTACCTCAAATCCACAAGATATGAGTTTAGATGTGATTCACGTAATCGCAAAACACAAAAATATTTGCAAATACATTCATCTGCCAATGCAAAGTGGTAGTAACAATATGTTAAAAGCCATGAATAGGCAACATACGCGTGAAGAATACATGCAATTGGTGGATAATATTTATAAAATAATTCCTGAAATGGCACTTTCTCAAGATACAATTGTTGGTTTTTGCGGAGAAACTGAAGAAGATCATCAAGATACTTTAGCGATGATGGAATACGTAAAATATGACTTCGGATTTATGTTTGCATATTCTGAAAGACCTGGAACGTTGGCTGCCAAGAAAATGGAAGATGATGTGCCTGAAGAAGTTAAAAAGCGTCGTTTAGAAGAAGTAATTGAATTGCAACAAAAACACGCTTTGTATAGAACACAACAACATTTAGGAAAAGTAGAAGAAGTATTGATTGAGGGCGTTTCTAAGAAAAATCCGAATGAATGGAAAGGAAGAAATACCCAAAATACGGTGATTGTTTTCCCGAAAGAACACTATAAATTGGGTGATTTTGTGATGGTAAAAGTAGAAGATTGCACGTCTGCAACTTTACGAGGAATAGCTGTGGGATATTCTGATAATAATTAAATGCCCATCCTTAATCCTTCCCAAAGGGAAGGAAACTATTGTGAAAAAAAATTTAAAGTTTAGTATTTTTTCCCTTTGGGGAAATTAAAAGGGGCTTATGGAAGATTTACAGACATTAAAACTGCGTTTTGGCATCATAGGAAATGATGTTCACTTAAACAGAGCACTAGAAAAAGCAGTGCGTGTTGCGCCTACTGATATTTCGGTTTTGGTTACTGGTGAAAGTGGTGTTGGAAAAGAAAATATTCCGAAAATTATTCATCAATTATCACACAGAAAACATGCCAAATACATTGCTGTAAATTGTGGTGCAATTCCTGAAGGAACCATTGATAGTGAATTATTTGGTCATGAAAAAGGCGCTTTTACAGGTGCAACTCAAGACAGAAAAGGGTATTTTGAAGTGGCTGATGGTGGCACTATTTTTTTGGATGAAGTTGGCGAATTGCCTTTAACCACTCAAGTTCGATTGTTGCGTGTCTTGGAAAATGGTGAATTTATAAAAGTAGGCTCATCAATTGTGCAAAAAACGGACGTTCGAATTGTAGCTGCAACCAATGTAAATATGCACACAGCTATAGAAAAAGAGCGTTTTAGAGAAGATTTATATTACAGATTGAGTACCGTAGAAATTCATTTACCTGCGCTCAGAGAACGCCATCAAGACATCCATTTGCTGTTCCGAAAATTTGCTTCGGATTTTGCACAAAAATATAGAATGCCTGCTGTGAGATTGGAAGATGATGCAGTTCATGTTTTATTGAATTACAGATTTCCAGGAAATATTCGTCAATTGAAAAATTTAGCAGAACAAATATCTGTAATTGAAGAAAGCAGAAACATTTCAGCAGCGAAATTACAACTATATTTACCTGACCATAAAGGAAATCTACCTGCAATTATTGGAGGTTCCAAAAAAGAAAATGATTTTTCAAACGAGCGCGATATCATGTACAAAATTTTATTTGACATGCGTAATGATATCAACGATTTGAAAAAATTGACATTAGATTTATTGAACAGCGAAAATATCGAAGAAGTTCAGCAAGAAAATCATCAATTGATTGAAAAAATCTACGGAAATAAAGAACCAAAAAGTTCGAATATTGAGGTGTTGAATCTCCCACAAAAAGTTGCCGTAGAAAAGAATTATGATTTTATTGAGACCATTGAAGAAGATGAAAGTTTATCATTGCAAGACAAAGAAATTGAAATGATCAAACGTTCGTTAGAAAAAAATAATAATAAACGTAAATTAGCTGCCAAAGAATTGGGGATTTCAGAACGAACGTTGTATCGAAAAATTAAACAATATGATTTGTAAATGAGTTTTTAGAGTTAAGTTTTTAGTTTTTAGTTAAACTTGAAACCCTCAAACTTGAAACCCTTAAACTTGAAACCTTTAATAATGAAAAAACTACTATACATTTCCATTTTTACCTTCACAAGTTTGTTTATTCTTGCTTGTGGAGCGTATTCATTTACAGGAGGGGATACTGGAGATGCCAAAACCATTCAAATTGATTTTTTTCCAAATCAAGCACCTTTGGTAGAGCCTGCTTTGACGCAACGTTTTACCAATGATTTGCAAGATTTGTTTACGCGTCAAACCAATTTAACATTGACAAACACTAATGGGGATTTGCATTTTAGTGGAGAAATTACTGATTTTAGGGTAACTCCTATGAGTGGAACATCCGACCAAACTGCCGCTCAAAATAGGTTGACGGTTTCTATAAATGTGCGATTTGTAAACAAATTGATAGAGAAAAATAGCTTCGAAAAAACCTTCTCTTTTTATTCGGATTATGATGCCAATGCGCAATTAACAGGAACTGTTTTAGAAAATGCTTTGGATGAAATTGTTGAGCGAATTACACAAGATATTTTCAATGCATCTGTAGCAAAATGGTAAGAAGTTAAGAAAATGAAAAAAGCAAGTTTTTTGGAAATATTGCAAAAAAATAGCCCAATTCAACAAGTAGAAACTGCTGAATTGAAAGGGCTTATTGATGCTTTTCCTTATTTTCAATCAGCAAGAGCGTTGTATTTGAAAGGATTAAAAAATCAAGAAAGTTTCAAATACAATAACGAACTAAAAATCACAGCTGCTTATACTACAGATAGAACTGTTTTGTTTGATTTTATCACTTCAACCAATTTTGACATTCTTAAAAAAGACATTCATCAACAACTCAAAGAAAAGATTTCTGAAGTTAAAAAAGCAGAAATCATAGCAATTCAGCAAATACCAATTATTGAAAATTCATCCGAAGAAATTGAAGAAAAACTGAGTATTGGAAAACCAATTGCATTCAAACCCTCTGAAACGTATTCTTTCAATCAATGGTTGCAATTATCCGCAAAAAAGCCAATTGAAAGAACAGAAAATACAACGCCAAAAATTACCAATGAAAAAGAGGAAATTATTGAAAAATTTATCCAAAATAATCCGAAAATAATTCCACTTCCAAAAGACAAAAACATCTTTGTTAAAATTGAGGAAACCAAACCAGATTCTTCTTTAATGACCGAAACTTTGGCAAAAGTATATTTAGAACAAAAAAAATATGAAAATGCGATTCAAGCTTACCGAATTTTAAGTTTGAAATATCCAGAAAAAAGTGGTTTCTTTGCAGACCAAATTAAAAGAGTACAAATTTTACAAAAATACAAACAATGAATTATACAGCATTTTTAATTCTGATTTTGATTGTAGCTGTTGCATTAATATTAATTGTAATGGTTCAAAATCCTAAAGGTGGAGGATTATCTTCTTCTTTTGGTGGTGGAGCGCAAGCTTTAGGTGGTGTTCAAAATACCAATAATTTTCTAGACAGAACAACTTGGACATTGGCAATTGCAATGTTTGCTTTGATTTTGTTAGCGAATTTTGCCATTCCAAGAGATGGAGAGAAAGATTTTAAATTAGACAAAACTTTGGATGGAGTTGAGTCAACTACTCCAAAACCAACAAATACTCCAAACGAAACTTCAAAATAAGTTATCGTTTTTAGACAAAAAAATGCCAACGAAAATGACACGTTGGCATTTTTTTTATCATAAAGAAAATCAAAAAATAGAATCAACGAAAAAATGTCAGTTTCATTGAGTTGGCACAATTTCTGACTAATATTAAACTGAAAAAATATTTTAATTCACTAAATTTATATAAAAATGGGAGTAAACATTAAACCTTTAGCAGACAGAGTTCTTGTAGAACCTGCTCCAGCAGAAACAAAAACAGCTTCAGGAATTATCATTCCAGACAATGCAAAAGAAAAACCTCAAAAAGGGACTGTTGTTGCCATTGGAAATGGAAAAAAAGATGAGCCATTAACCGTAAAAGTTGGTGACACTGTTTTGTATAGTAAATACGGAGGAACAGACTTAAAATTAGAAGGAAAAGATTATTTGATGATGCGTGAATCTGATATTTTGGCAATCATCTAAAAAATCAATTTACAGTTTCAGTAAACAGTTAAACAAATAAACTTTTAAACAATTAAACATTTATAATAAAATGGCAAAAGACATAAAATTTGATATTGAAGCACGTGATGGATTGAAACGTGGCGTTGATGCATTAGCAAATGCAGTAAAAGTAACTTTAGGTCCAAAAGGAAGAAACGTAATTATTTCTAGATCTTTTGGAGCTCCAATAGTAACCAAAGACGGAGTTTCTGTAGCAAAAGAAATTGAATTGCAAGACCCATTAGAAAATATGGGTGCACAAATGGTAAAAGAAGTAGCCTCAAAAACCAATGATTTAGCTGGTGATGGAACTACAACTGCTACAGTTTTGGCACAAGCAATTGTAAAAGAAGGTTTGAAAAATGTGGCTGCTGGCGCAAATCCTATGGATTTGAAACGCGGAATTGATAAAGCAGTTGCTGCAATCGTTGCTGATTTAGAAAAACAAGCGCAACAAGTTGGCAATTCATCTGAAAAAATAAAACAAGTAGCTGCTATTTCTGCAAATAACGATGATGTAATTGGAGATTTAATTGCAAAAGCATTTTCAAAAGTAGGCAAAGAAGGTGTCATCACTGTTGAAGAAGCAAAAGGAATGGACACTTACGTGGATGTAGTTGAAGGAATGCAATTTGACAGAGGATATTTATCCCCTTATTTTGTAACGGATGCTGATAAAATGGTGGCAGATTTAGACCATCCATATATTTTATTGTTCGATAAAAAGATTTCTAATTTGCAAGAAATCCTTCCGATTTTAGAACCAGTTGCGCAATCAGGAAGACCATTATTGATCATTGCTGAAGATGTTGACGGACAAGCATTGGCTACTTTAGTAGTAAACAAATTACGTGGAGGTTTAAAAATTGCAGCTGTAAAAGCACCAGGTTTTGGTGATCGTAGAAAAGCAATGCTTGAAGATATCGCCATTTTAACTGGTGGAACTGTAATTTCTGAAGAGAGAGGTTTTTCTCTTGAAAATGCCACTTTGGATTTATTAGGAACTGCAGAAACAGTAACTGTTGACAAAGACAATACAACCATTGTAAATGGTTCTGGAAATGCAGAAAATATCAAAGCTAGAGTAAACCAAATCAAAGCGCAAATAGAAACTACAACTTCTGATTATGACAAAGAGAAATTGCAAGAGCGTTTGGCTAAATTAGCTGGAGGTGTTGCCGTTTTATATGTAGGTGCAGCCTCTGAAGTGGAAATGAAAGAGAAAAAAGACAGAGTTGACGATGCTTTACACGCTACAAGAGCTGCTGTTGAAGAAGGCATTGTTGCTGGTGGTGGTGTTGCTTTAGTTCGTGCTAAAAAAGTATTGGAAAATTTAACAACCTCTAATTTAGACGAAACTACAGGAGTACAAATTGTAAACAAAGCCATTGAAGCGCCTTTAAGAACCATTGTTGAAAATGCTGGTGGTGAAGGTTCAGTTGTTATCAACAAAGTATTGGAAGGGAAAAAGAACTATGGATATGATGCAAAAGCAGATGCGTATGTAGACATGTTAGAAGCTGGAATTATTGATCCTAAAAAAGTAACTAGAATCGCTTTAGAAAATGCAGCTTCTGTTGCAGGAATGATTTTAACGACAGAATGTGCATTGATTGACATTAAAGAAGATGCTCCTGCAATGCCAGGTGGAATGGGTGGTGGAATGCCAGGAATGATGTAGCCAATAGCTTTGGCAAGCAAGTATTTTCTTGATGTTGTCACTTTAAACACAATCAAATAATTTGTCATCACTTTGATCTTTGGTGATTATTGAAATCTAAAAAATGTTTCAAGAATACTTGAAATCAAAAATCCGTTAGAAAAATTCTAACGGATTTTTTTATGGTAAAAATTTTAGGCATAATTGTTGATGATTTTTTAATTAATTATAAACTATTAGCTATGAGTTTTAAAAAATACCTTCTCATTTTATCATTATTTTTATTTAATTTTTTAAATAGTCAAACCTCAGAAATAATTGATAGTTCTTATCAGGAATATTTTAAAAAAACTAGAGAAATTCCTCATTTACATTTAAACAAAACTTCTTTTTTAAGTGGTGAAAATATTTGGTTTCAAGCGTATGTTTTAGATCAAAATTCAGAACAACTTCATAATGCAACTTCTAACTTATATGTCTCAATATTTGACGAAAACAGCAATTTGAAAGACCAACATTTGATTCCTATTGAAAATGGAATTGGCTCAGGAAATATACTAATTGACTCAACATTTACAAATGAAACCTATTATATAAAAGCTTCCACAAATTGGATGAAAAACTTCAATGAAGAAAATGCTTACTTTCAAAAAATAGAAATTATCAAAGATGAATCTTCAGAAAAAAATAGTCAGAAAAATGAAAAGTACGATTTTCAACTTTTTCCTGAAGGTGGACATTTACTAGCAAATACCTACAATAAAATTGGAATTTTAATTAAAGATGGAAATAATAAAGGAATTAGAATAAAAAAAGGTCATGTAAAGGATGAAAATGGCAATGTAATTGATTCTTTTAGTACCAATCAATTTGGAATTGGAATGGCTTTTCTGCCTTTCAATGAAAATCAAAAATATATTTTTGAGGCAATTACAAAAGAAAATCAAAAAATTGAAGCACACACACCTACTGTTGAAAAATTAGGAATTACTTTGAATTTAGCAAATGATATAGAAAATAATAGGTTTCTTTTAAACATAGCCACCAATTCAAACACTTTAAAAAATATCAAAGAAAAAAAATATAAAATCTTTATTCATAATACTCGAAAATACATTCAAAGTTTTATCGATTTTAAAGAAGACAAAAAAGAGTATAGTTTTATTTTAGAAAAAAATAATATCCTTGAAGGCATCAATATCATTACTGTTTTTAACGAAGAAAATAAACCAATTTTAGAGCGATTGTTTTTTAATGAGTCATCAAGAATACTTTCAAACTCGCTAAAAACAAGTATTGAAAACACCAATTATGATTCTATAAAAATAAAAATTCAAAATAATCATAAAGGAAAAATATTTGTAAGCACATCATTTTTGCCACTAAAAACAAAAGCTTACAATCCTGAAAACAGCATTGCTTCTTCATTTTTATTAACTCCATTTATTTCTGGAGCTATTGAAAATCCAAATTATTATTTTACAAGCGCGAATAAAAATAGGCTTACTGATTTAGATTTGTTGCTATTAACTCAAGGTTGGAGCAAATATAAGTGGGATGATATATTTAACAATCCTCCTTTAGAAGTTTATAAATTTGAGAATGGAATTGATATCACTTTAAAAATTAGTCAAAAAGTTGCAACTGATAACATTTTTGTAATAAAATCAGATGAAAACAAATTTCATGGAGCTTTACCTTTTACAAAAGAAAATATTTACACCATTAAAAATAGTTTTTTCATCAAAAATTCTACTATTCATTTTTCTATGAAAAAAAACAATAACTTTTATAAAATTGGGCCAAGTTTATCTTTTTCATCACATTCACTTTCTGATAATTTAAATTTAACTCAGCAAAAAGCAATCTTCAAAAACTCTAATTTTTCATCATTATTAGAAAATGATTCTTTTTCAATTGAAGAAAAGAATTCAATAAAAAATGAGTCAAAAAGCTCCAACTTTACATATAATTATACAACTTCTAGATGGAGCACTTATCCTATAAGAAAACGAATACCTGTCATAGAATATAAGCAAAAAACATGTAGGAATTTTATTGAACAAAACGGCTTGTATACTTTAGAAGGAATCTCAAATCCAGCAGAAGTGTATTTTTCAGATAAAATTATAAAAGAATTTTACGAATATAAATTACCTATCGGATTTATGAGTAAAAAAGAATATTACTCTCCAAAATATTCCTCATTAGATGAACAAACTTATGTAAATTATGGAGCAATTTTTTGGAAACCTAATATTGAAATTGATGCAAATTCTTTTATAGAATTTCATATTCCTAACAACAATCAAAAAAATATAGTACTACAAATAGAAGGAATTGATAATCAAGGAAACTTTTTAACTGAAAAAATAACTTTTGAAAATTAAAATTTCATTATTTTTATGGAATGATTCTTGACGATAAAAAATATATAAACCACTAAATTAATCCATATGAAAACTAAAAATTTTTTACTCGCAATCATTACCTTACTTTCTGTTACTTTTTCAGCTCAAGAGAAAAAAAATAAAACAGAAAAAGAAGCTTTTATCACTATTGATGTTGAAGGAGAAGAAAGAAAAAACCTTTTATTATTGGAGTTTTTATCAAGAGATGCAAGATTTAGCAATGATAAACTTTCAAAAATGATTGAAGATCAAAGAAAGATGAACGGAGGGACTTATGAAAATCAAAATTTGAGAGGTAATAAAGAATTTGGTTATGGCAGTCCAAGTCTTACAACAGTTTATTATGATGGTGAAGTCATTTTTGGTGAGGGAATCAACAGACTTTATATCATAGATCAAGTGAGACTGAAAGATATAAAAACTATCAAAAGAGTGAGAGCTGGAATTGATAATGAGATTTATGTTGATTCTTTAGAAAAAAAATAGTGAAATAATTATTTACATAAAAGGTCATCCTAACTTATTAACAAATCGTTTTATAAGAAATACAGAACGTGTAAAAATTGATGAAATCTATTGCAAAAACTGTTTTCAGAAAGTATTTCACAAAACACAAGAGCATAAAAAACCGCCTCATTTTTACAATTGAAGCGGTTTATCTTTTTTAATTAATGGTC